>DASXFK010000045.1:0-16338 GCA_036489635.1 Rhizomicrobium sp.
TTTCGGGAGCGGGTTCCGTATTTTGCGATCTGCCTGAGGCTAGTCGCACCGCTCCCTATGGGCCGGGCTAATAAGAAGTACGCTAAGAAGGAGGAGGCCGCCGAGGACAGGCGTGCGCAGCGAGGCCGAAAGGCCCGCGTCGTGATGCGCAATACCGGTCACAAAGGTCGTCACAGCCAAACCCGCTTCGAATTCACGGACGTCTTAAAGCCACAAGATTAAGACGATGTAAAGCCCAATCTGGAAATTTTCTTCCAGAAGCTGCTAAGGTTCAATCCGAAAGCCGCTTTTAATCCTTAGGTGACCCATGCCAGCCCTGCGCTCCAGAACCTCCACCCACGGCCGCAACATGGCCGGCGCCCGCGGCCTTTGGCGCGCGACAGGCATGAAAGATGGCGATTTCGGCAAGCCGATCGTCGCCATCGCGAACTCGTTCACCCAATTCGTACCGGGGCATGTGCATCTCAAAGATCTGGGACAACTGGTTGCGCGCGAGATCGAAAAAGCCGGCGGCGTCGCGAAAGAGTTCGACACCATCGCCGTCGATGACGGCATCGCGATGGGCCATGACGGCATGCTCTACAGCCTGCCCTCGCGCGAGCTGATCGCGGACAGCGTCGAGTACATGGTCAACGCGCACTGCGCCGACGCGCTGGTGTGCATCTCCAATTGCGACAAGATCACGCCCGGTATGCTGATGGCGGCGCTGCGGTTGAACATTCCCACCGTGTTCGTTTCCGGCGGCCCGATGGAAGCGGGCAAGATTGTGATGAAAGACAAAACCGTCGCCATTGATCTCATCGACGCGATGGTCGCCGCCGCCGACGACAAGATCAGCGACGAAGACGTGAAGGTCATCGAGCGTTCCGCCTGCCCCACTTGCGGCTCGTGCTCGGGCATGTTCACCGCCAATTCGATGAACTGTCTCACCGAAGCGCTGGGCTTGTCGCTGCCCGGCAACGGCTCCGCGCTGGCGACGCATGCGGATCGCAAGGCGCTGTTCCTGGAAGCGGGGCGCACCATCGTGGCGCTCGCAAAACGCTGGTACGACAAGGACGATGCGACGGCACTGCCGCGCAGCATTGCGAATTTCGCCGCGTTCGAGAATGCCATGTCTGTCGATATCGCGATGGGGGGATCGACCAACACCGTGTTGCATCTTCTGGCGGCCGCGCATGAGGCGCAAATCGACTTCACGATGGCCGATATCGACCGCATCTCGCGGCGCGTGCCGGTGCTGTGCAAGGTGGCGCCGTCGAAAGCCGACGTGCATATGGAAGACGTGCATCGTGCCGGCGGCATCATGGCAATTCTCGGCGAGCTCGATCGCGCCAGCCTGCTCAACCGCGATGTTCATTCGGTACACGCGGCCAATCTCACCGAAGGCCTGGCGAAATGGGATGTTCGCCGCACCGACGACGAGAATGTGCGCCACTTCTATCGCGCCGCACCCGGCGGCATCCCGACGCAAACCGCATTCAGTCAGGATCGCCGTTACGAGGATCTCGATCTCGATCGCAAAGCCGGTGTCATCCGCGCTATCGATCATGCCTTCAGCCGCGATGGCGGACTTGCCGTGCTCACCGGCAATATCGCGCCCGATGGCGCTATCGTGAAAACCGCCGGCGTGGACGAGAGCATTTTGAAATTCGCGGGCCATGCGCGCGTGTTCGAAAGTCAGGACACTGCGGTCGCGGGGATTCTGGACGGCAAAGTGAAAGCAGGCGATGTCGTCGTGATCCGCTACGAAGGCCCCAAGGGCGGTCCCGGCATGCAGGAGATGCTGTATCCCACCAGCTATCTGAAATCGAAGGGGCTCGGCAAAAGCTGCGCGCTGATCACCGATGGCCGCTTCTCCGGCGGCACGTCGGGCCTTTGCATCGGCCATGTCTCGCCGGAAGCGGCCGAGCACGGATTGATCGCGCTGGTCGAAGACGGAGACCACATCGAGATCGACATTCCGTCGCGTTCTATGCGCTTGATGGTAGGCGAAGCCGTCATTCGGCAACGACGCGATGCACTGAACGCGAAATTCGGGCGGCATTGGCGCCCTGCGAACCGCGAGCGCAAGGTTTCGCCTGCGCTGCAAGCCTATGCGGCGATGGCGACGAGTGCGGCGCGTGGCGCCGTGCGCGATGTCGGCCAACTTCGCAAAGATTGAAGCCGATGCATTATCTGAGCACGCGGGGCGGCACCGCCGCCTTGACCTTCGCCGATGCGCTGTTGTCGGGATTGGCCGCGGATGGCGGCCTTCTCCTGCCACAGATCTGGCCGCAATTTGACCCCGGTCAGATCGCAAGACTGGCCGGCAAATCCTATTGTGACATCGCGTTCGATGTGCTGTCGCGCTTTTGCGGCGAGGATTTTGCCGCACCCGACCTGCGCGCGGACATCGCAGCCGCTTATGCGGGGTTCGACGATCCCGCCGTCGCGCCGCTCGTCGAATTGGGCGACAATCGCTACCTGCTGGAACTCTTCCACGGCCCCACGCTCGCGTTCAAGGATTTCGCGATGCAAGTGTTGGCGCGGCTGTTCGCGCGCGCACTTGCCGGACGCAACGGCCGCGCGACAATCCTGGCCGCAACGTCCGGCGACACCGGCTCCGCGGCGATTGCCGCGTTCGGCGGACTCGCGAATGTCGAGCTGTTCGTGCTTCATCCGAAAGACCGCATCAGCGAGGTGCAGCGCCGGCAGATGACGACGGCGGAGTTCGCCAATGTCCACAACGTCGCGCTTCAGGGAAGCTTCGACGACGCGCAAGCCATCGTCAAAACGCTGCTCGCCGACAAAACGTTCGCGCACGATGCCGCACTCACGGTTGTCAACTCCATCAACTTCGCGCGCATCGCGGCACAGATCGTCTACTATTTCGCCGCCACGGCGAAGCTGGCGGCGCGCCCGATATTCGTGGTGCCGACCGGCAATTTCGGCGACGTGTTCGCGGGCGAAGCCGCCATGCGCATGGGGCTCGGCATTGAAAGGCTCGCTATCGCGACCAACGCCAACGATATCCTGCCGCGCACATTTCGCCACGGCATCTATGCGCCTGGCGCCGCACAACACACGCTAAGCCCTTCCATGGACATTCAGGTTGCCAGCAATTTCGAGCGCGCCTTGTTCGAAAGCGCCGGCCGCGATGGGCCATGGACGGCGCAAGCCATGTCTTCCTTCGCTGCCGGAGGCAAACTCGAATTGCCGCCGACGCTTCTGCAAAGTCTGAAGGCCCGCTATTGCGCGCGCGCCATCAACGACGAGGAAACCTCGGCACAAATCGCGCGCTTCCACAAACGCCAAGGCCGGTTGATCGATCCGCATACGGCTGTCGCCGCCGCGATGGCCGAAACGCTGGAATCGTCCGCAAGCCGCCCAGTTGTCATCCTCTCGACGGCTCATCCGGCGAAATTCCCTGACGTCGTGTGCAAGGCCACCGGCGTCTTGCCGCAAATGCCTGAAAGGCTGCGGCGGATCATGGCACTGCCCGAGCGCGCCATCGCATTGCCGCCCGAGGCTGCGCGCGTGCGCGCTCATATCGTCGAAACGCTGGCCCGTTAGAGTCCCAGATCGGCAGGTTTGTTCGCCGTCGAGAAGAAGCGCAACCGCTTTGCGAATTCGCGCGGGTCTTTGGCGCGTACGATGGCCGAAGGATCGGGATTGAGCCAGTCATAGAGGCGGGTGAGCAGGAAGCGCAATGCAGCGCCCCGCGCCAGCATCGGAAGCGCCGCGCGTTCCTCGGCCGTCAATTCGCGCACGCGCCGATAGGCGGTCAGCATCGCGCGGCCGTTCGTCAGATTGTATGAACCATCGCGCTCGAAGCACCACGCATTCAGCATCACCGCAATATCGTAAGCATGGAAATCGTTGCAGGCGAAATAGAAATCGATCAGACCCGGCACTTGGTGCTGCGTGAACAACACATTGTCCGGAAACAGATCGGCATGAATCACGCCGCCAGGCAGACCGGATGGCCAGTTGCGTTCCAATGGCGCAAGCGTGTTCGTGAGCAGAGCGCTGAGTCCTTGCTGCACGGAATCGGCGTCGGCGATGGTCGCATCGACAAGCTTGCGCCAATCCCGCGGCCCCAGAGCGTTTGCGCGGGTCAGCGCGAAATCTTTTCCCGCATCATGCATCTTTGCGCAGGCCGCGGCGGCCACGGCACAATGCGCGGTTTCCGGACGGTTGAGCGAAAGTCCCTCAAGATAGGTGAGCAGGGCTGCAGATTTGCCATTCACCTTCGTCCACATCGCGCCGTCGCGCCGGCGCACCGGCACAGGACAACGCACGCCGCGCGCGGCCAAATGCTCCATCAGTCCCAGGAAATACGGCAGATCGCTCTCGCGCACGCGCTTTTCGTAGAGCGTCAGGATGAAGTCGGCGCGGTCGGTCTGCAGAAGGAAATTCGAGTTCTCCACGCCCTCCGCGATGCCCTTGAAGCTTTTTGGGCGCCCCACATCGTAGCCTGCGAGCAGCGTGTCCAGATCGTCGAACGAAACCTCCGTGTACACGGCCATGATTGGATCCCCGAGGGCGCGGCAAAGCCGATACGGATGGAAGGCTATCGCACTTGTCCGCTGCCACGCACAATATACTTGAACGTCGTGAGCTGTTCCACGCCGACGGGTCCGCGCGCATGCAGCTTGCCGGTGCCGATGCCGATCTCCGCACCCATGCCGAACTCGCCGCCGTCGGCGAATTGGGTGGAGGCGTTCCACAGCACGATTGCGGAATCCAGCACCGAAAGGAAACGTTCGGCAACCGCGCGATCTTCGGTGACGATCGCTTCGGTATGGTGGGAGCCGTAAGCCTCGATGTGCGCGATGGCATCTTCCGGCCCGTCGATGGCTTTGACCGAGATGATCGCGTCGAGATACTCGGTGTGCCAGTCTTCCTCGCGCGCCGGCTGTGCGGAGGCGAACACGGCCCGTACCGCTTCATCGCCGCGGATTTCGCAGCCTGCCAGCTCGAGATCGCCCAGAATGGCCACGCCGAGAGAAGTAAGGACGGCGCGGTCGATCAGCAGCGTTTCGGCCGCCCCGCAGACTCCGGTGCGGCGCATCTTGGCGTTGAGAACGATTCTTCGTGCCGCGTTCGGATCGGCATTCGCATGGATGTAGACATGGCAGATGCCTTCCAGATGCGCGAGCACGGGAACGCGCGCGTCGCGCTGTACCCGCGCGACAAGGCTCTTTCCGCCGCGCGGCACGATCAGTTCGATGGCGCCATTCAGGCCTTCGAGCATCATGCCCACCGCGGCGCGATCCCGGCTTGCGACGAGCTGAATTGCGTCGTCGGGGAGTTCGCTCGCGCGCAGTGCTTCCTGCATCGCAGCGTGGATCGCGCGCGAGGACCGCGCCGATTCCGAGCCGCAGCGCAGGATCGCGGCGTTGCCGGATTTCAGGCACAAGGCAGCGGCGTCCGCGGTCACGTTGGGACGACTTTCGTAGACGATGCCGATAACGCCGATGGGGGTCGCGACGCGCGCGATGTCGAGCCCGTTCGGACGCTGCCAGCGCGCAAGCTCGCGCCCAACAGGATCGCGAAGGCCGGCGATGGCTTCGACCGCCCGCGCCATCGCCTCGACGCGATCTTGATCGAGCATGAGCCGGTCGCGCAGCGCCGGCGTGAGATCGCGAGCACCCGCCAGGTCTTCGGCATTGGCGTGAAGGATGTCGTGGGCGCGGTCCCTGATTTTCTCCGCCGCCGCCCGCAACGCCGCATCTTTCTGTTCGATGGATGCCTCGCGCAGCGGACGGGCGGCTGCGCGCGCCTTGTCGCCCATCGCCAGCATTGCGCGTTTCAGATCGGCTTCGGGCGCGTTCATGGCTTGGCGCCTTGCTGCAGCGTCAGCAAATCGTCGCGGTGGATCAACTCGTCGCGTCCGCGATAGCCCAGCACAGCTTCGATTTGCTGGCTGCGCATGCCCGCAATTCTTCGCGCATCGTCGGCGCCATAGGCGGCGAGCCCCCGCGCGATTTCCATGCTGTGCCGGTCGCGCACGATCACCACGTCGCCGCGCTCGAAGTGTCCCTCGACCGTTCGCACCCCGGCCGGCAGCAGGCTCTTGCCTTTGGCGAGCGCTGCGATGGCGCCATCATCCACCACAAGGGCGCCCAGCGGCTTCAACACGCCAGCGATCCAGCGCTTGCGCGCGGCGGCCGGCGTGGTGTTGGCATGGAACTGCGTGACGCGCGCGCCTTGTGCGATCGCGCGGAGCGGATGATCGGCGGTGCCGCTCGCAATGATGACCTCGCAACCCGCCGCGGTCGCGATCCGGGCTGCGACGAGTTTGGAAGCCATGCCGCCGCTTCCCACGCCGGATACGGATGCGCCGGCCATCGCGTCCATCTCGCCGGTGATCTGCGAGACATCCGGTATATGCACCGCATTCGCGTCGCGCGAAGGATCGGCGGTGTATAGCCCATCGACATCGGACAAAAGCACAAGGCAATCGGCCTCCATCATGCTGGCGACGCGCGCCGCAAGGCGGTCGTTGTCGCCGAAGCGGATTTCCGCCGTAGCCACCGTATCGTTCTCGTTGATGACGGCGACGCTGCCCAAGGCGAGCAGCGTTTTAAGGGTGGCGCGGGCGTTGAGATAGCGTTTGCGGTCTTCCGTGTCGTCCGACGTGAGCAAAACCTGCGCCGCCACAATATTCTGGCGGGAGAAGCAATCGGCATAGGCCTGCGCCAGGCGAACCTGCCCCGCTGCGGCAGCGGCCTGGCTTTCCTCCAGCCTCAGCGCTCCGGCGCGCAGCGCCAAGCTCCTTCGTCCCAACGCGATGGCGCCGGACGACACGAACAGGACTTCCTTGCCTTTGCGGCGCAAGCCTGCAGCATCCTCGCACAGCGAGTTCAGCCAATCGCGGCGCAATTCTCCGCTGTCGGACTCGACCAAAAGCGCCGAGCCGACCTTGATGACGATGCGTTTCGCCGTTGCATACACGTGGTGTGACTACAAAAATTGGCCGCAAGACGCCTGTATAGGATAGGTGCGCAGCGCTGCGCCAGTTTCGCGGCGACAGCCGATCCTCGCGACGCTGCGAAAGGCAGGTGGTGCCCGAGGTCGGAATCGAACCGACATGCCCTTGCGGGCGCTGGATTTTGAGTCCAGTGCGTCTACCAGTTCCACCACTCGGGCACTGGCGCCTCTATACCGACGCGGATCGCCTTCGCCAAGCGCCACGCCGAATTTCGACTATGGCCCCCTGAGGCGGCAGGATGTCGCGTCGGCCAGCGCGACGTCTGGATAGACGGCGTGCACGGCACGCCGAGAAGCTCTTCTTAAGAAGCAAGCGCCGACGAACGCCAGCGGCCGACGCGATCGGCAGGAAGACGAACGGTGACACAGGTTCCGCTGCCCAGAGCGCTTTGCAGCGTGACCCTCCCGCCATGTGCTTCGACAAGCCCCCGGACGATGGGCAAGCCCAGGCCGGTGCCTTCAACCAATACGGTCGCACTATGTTGCGCTCGGCCGTAACGCTCGAAGACATGAACTTGGTCTTCCGGGGAAATGCCGATCCCTTCATCGCGCACGCCAAAAACCATTTCGCCGGTCGAAGCCACGGCGGCGAAGATCTCGATCGTGCCTTCCGGCTGGCTGAACTTGATGGCGTTGGTCAGCAAATTGAGCACGATTTGTTTTAGGGCGCGCGCATCGCCTGTCACGGGCGGCAACGCCTCGGGCACGCTGTTCAACAGGCGCAGATGCGCAGCTCGTAGGCGCGGCTCGACAAGCGCGCAGCAATCCGAGAAGACCTGATCGAGTGCCACATCGGCATTGCCGAGTTCGATCCTTCCCGCTTCCATCTTCGAAAGATCGAGCAAATCGTTCACCAGGCCGAGCAAATGCTGGGCGGAGGCGTTGATGAGTTTTGCGTATTCCGCGCGCTTGGAAGCGAAGATGTCGGTTTCGAGCAACTGCGAAAACCCGATGATGGCATTCAAGGGGGTGCGCAGTTCGTGACTCATATTGGCGAAAAAATTCGTCTTGGAAGTGTTGGCCTTTACCGCCGCATCCCGGGCCGCAGCGAGTTCGTCGCGGGCCTTCCGAAGCTTGTCTCTGCTGCTGACGAGGATAAAGCTGGTCGGAAAGCTCACCAGCAGCGCGATGCAAAACGTGATGCCCGGCGTATAGCCTTGATTGTCATGCAGGAGCGCAACGGTGACCAGATAGTCGGCCACCATCGCAATCGCGACACAGATCGCAGACCACGCCAACGTTACGAGCAATGTTTGCTTGGACATGGCAAAACGACGCTCAGACATCCGCCAGAGGATACGGCCTCTTGGTTACCCGCCTGTGTAGAAATCCTTCGTTTTTGCTCACCTCGACCCGGGAAGAACCGGGCTCTGCGGGCAAAAGCGTGCCATTTCTGCCGAAACAGCCGGACAAGACCGTGATCCATCGAGAATTCATCGCCACACCGGGAGTGCGCGCGATTGCGGCGCTACAGCACTAGCCCTGCCGACAAACGCGTTCGTGGAGGCAAGCGGTGCCACCATGTCCGATCTCCTGAAAGCGAGGCGCGCGTCAGATAAGGACGATCATAGCGTTGCAGAGCATTACCTATCCTGTCGCCGAATTCGAATTCACAAAGCGTCAACCGGAACATGTGAAAATGCTGTCCGTAAAGTCACTGATAGAGCGCGATGGCTAGACAAGCATTTCGAGAAGATGGCCGCCCTCGAAATGGTGGGTTGCTAGGCCCAGTCATCGACCACTACGCGGTTCTGGCAAACACAAAGCTTTGCCCGTTCTGTCAGAAGCGCATCAATAAGGAAGCCGTAAAGTGCGGATTTTGCGGCGAATGGCTGGCGCCGCCCGGACAGGCCGCCGAAATTGCCGACCAAAACAAGCGGCGAGAGCAAAAACGAAAAACGACAAATTTCTTGTTTTGGGTGATGACGATTGGGGCGCTCCTGCTTACTGCCGTGTTCAACGCTCCTTCGGGGACGAGCACTATACAACAAGCGGCTAACCCCAGCACCCCAACTGCGCAAACACCACCGAACGCTACCCCTAAGCCCCTAACCGTGGCAGAGCTACGCACCAAGACCATATCGGAGGCGCAAAAAACGCCCGAAAAATTCCTTGCGCTCTCGCACACAAGGGCTTGGAAAGGGGGATTTGACACGGTGATGCTCTTGTCAGGCACTTTGAAGAACAGTGCGCCAATTCCAATCAAAGACCCACAGATTGCTTGCTATGTGGTGGCAGAGAGCGGCACCACGCTCGGCTCCGTGACAGAGACAGTTTTCAAGACCATCCCAGCCGGTAAGAGCATTCGCTTCAAAGATGCCAACATGGGATTTGTCGATAGCAGATGGGCGCGATACGCTTGCGCAGTGATTTCTGCCACCGCCCCAACCAACGCCGGTTAGCTGCTACCCATTTTGCTAGCCGGTAAAAATTCAGAGGCAACTTCTAGCGGCTAAGTCGCTGAAATCATTGGTGGGTGATGCAGGAATCGAACCTGCGACCCGCTGATTAAGAGTCAGCTGCTCTACCAACTGAGCTAATCACCCACGGCCCGTTTCAGACAGGCTTTGAAGGCGGCCCTTTAGCAGAGCCGGTCGGCCAATGTCCAGAATAACCGGCCGTCAGATAATCCCTGCCGAACCGCGGGGAATCTCGACCTGCCTGTGCACATGCACGGACATCAATAGCCCGAAGCCGAACATCACCACCAGCATTGCCGTGCCGCCGTAAGAGATCAGCGGCATCGGGATGCCGACCACCGGGATGAGGCCCATGATCATCGCTGCATTGATCATGATGTAGAAAAAGAAGTTGAGGGTAAGTCCCATGGCAAGCAACCGCCCGAACTGGCTGCGCGAGGACATCGCGATGCGGATGCCGTAGGCGATGACGATAGAGAACAGCACAAGCAGGAAGACGAAGCCGAAGAAGCCGAATTCCTCGCCGATGGAGGTGGCGATGAAATCGCTGTGCTTCTCGGGCAGGAAGTTGAGCTGGCTTTGCGTGCCCTTCAAAAAGCCTTTGCCCCAGGCGCCGCCAGAGCCGATCGCGATTTCGGCCTGGCTGATATTCCAGCCGGCGCCCAGCGCGTCCGAGGCCGGGTTGAGGAATGTCAGCACCCGCTGTTTCTGGTAATCGTGCAGAAAATGCCATCCCACCGGTATGGCGGCCACCACGCCCGCCAGCGCCGGCACTATCCACCACCACGACAATCCCGCGAGGAAAAGCAGCGACAGTCCGTCGGCCACGATAATGGTCGCGGTGCCGAGATTGGGTTGCAGCAGAACCAGCACCGCCGGAATGCCGATCATCGCCAGAGGGATGAGCAGCTTCAGCGGGCGCGAGACATCTTCGACGCTCTGGCCGTGGAGATAACGTGCCAGTGCGAGCACCAGCGAAATCTTCATGAGTTCGGACGGCTGAATCTCCAGCGGGCCGAGTTCGAGCCAACGCTGGGCACCCAAGCCGACATGGCCGGCCACCTCCACCGCCACGAGAAGCAGAAGCGAGAACGCGTAAGCCGGATAAGCCACGTTCATCCACACGCGGATATCCACCGTCGCGACGCCCGCCAGGATCGCCAGCCCGACGAGGAAGCGCAGGATCTGCGGCAATGCCCAGGGGTGAAAATTGCCGCCCGCGACCGAATAGAGCATCGCAAAGCCGATGCAGGCGATGACCGTGATCAGGAGGACAAGAACCCAGTTCACCTCCAACAGACGTTCGCTCAGCGAAAGCGTGCGCCGCGCCGCGGCGTAAGGCCTGGAACTCATCCGCGCCCCCTTGGCACAGAGCCGGCATCGGCCGCGCGCATGGGATAGGCCGGCCGTATCCTCGAGGGATCGCGCTGCTGGACGAACAGCAGAACATCGCGCGCCAATTCCACCTGCGGCTCGTTTCGCGCCCCGCCATGCTCGACGACGATCGAGGCGGCATAGCGCGGGTTGTCGGCGGGGGCGAAGCCAATGAACAACGCATGCTCGCGCTGATTCCAAGGCAGCTTGCTTTCCGGCACGATCCCTCTCGCCCGCTCTTCCTTGGAGATGCGCCGCACTTGCGCGGTCCCGGTTTTGCCGGCCATGGCGAGGCCGGGCTGGCTGATGCGCCAGCCATATGCTGTGCCGCCTGGGGCATTGACGGCCAATGTCATGCCTTCGCGCACCAGGGCGAAAGCCTTGTCCGAAAAGGGCAGCGGTGGCGGCGGCGGATGAGGCTCGAGCGTCGCCCCGACCTGATGCGTCAGCCGCGGCACCACCGCCTTGCCGGTCGCGATTCGCGCGGCGAGCATGCAAAGCTGGATCGGAGTGGCGAGCACGAAGCCCTGGCCGATGCCGTTGACAAGCGTCTCGCCCGGCTGCCAGGGAATGCCGAACCGCGCCAGCTTCCAGGCCCGACTCGGGATAAAGCCGTCGAGTTCGCCGGGCAGCTCGATGCCGGTGGGCGAACCCAGTCCCACGGCATGGGCCGCTTGCGCCATCTTGTCGATGCCCAACCGCCGCGCCACTTCGTAGAAGAACACGTCGCACGAGACTTGAATCCCACGCGGCAAGTTGACGTGGCCGTGGCCGCCGATCCTCCACGCGTCACAATAGAACGTGTGATCACCCAGCCGAATCGAGCCGGTGCAATTGACGACGAGATCGGCCATGCCGTTGTCCACGGCCGCCAGCGCCATCGCCGTTTTGAAGGTCGAACCCGGCGGATAGTTGCCGCTGATGGCCTTGTTCAGCAGCGGCTTGTATTCATCCGCGGTCAGCGCCTTCCATTGCGGCGTGGTGATGCCGGCGTTGAAGAGATTGGGGTCGTAGCCGGGCGTGGAAGCCAGGGCCAACACGTCGCCGTTCTGCACATCCATGACGACGCAAGCCGCGCTCCGGTCACCCATGTTCTGGGTGACAAAATTTTGCATCTGTTCATCTATGGTCAGATAGATGTCTTCACCGGCGCCGGCGGGGGTGTGTCCCAGTTCGCGCACGACGCGGCCGTAAGCATCGACCTCGACGCGGCTGACGCCGGCGGTGCCGCGAACCTGGCGGTCGAAAGTTTTTTCAATGCCCCGCTTGCCGATGCGGAAGCCCGGAAGGTTCAGCAGCGGATCGTCATCGTTCTTCATGTCCTCGGGCGAGACCGCGGCCACATATCCCAGCACGTGGGAGAGACTGGCGCCGTAGGGATAATCGCGCGTTTCACCGACATCCGGCTGGATGCCTGAGAGATAAGGCAGATGCATATTGATGCGGGCGAATTCGTCCCAGCTCAGATTGTCCGCCACGGTGACGGGCACGAACTTCTTGTTCTGCGCGACGTCGCGAAGGATGCGCTGCCGGTCATGATCGGTCAGCAGGATGACGCGGCCAAGCGTGTCGAGCGCCTGATCCACGCCCTGGGCCGCCTGCTCGGGGATCAATAGAACGCGGTAATTGCGCCGGTTGTTGGCCAGTTCCACGCCGAAGCGATCGATGATTCTTCCTCTGAGCGGCGCCAGCAGGCGCAGGTTGACGCGATTGTCCTCCGCGCGCGTGGCATATTCGCCGCCTTCCAGTATCTGAAGCTGATAGAGCCGTCCGCCCAGCGTCAGCATCACGGCGCTCACCGCCCCGCCCATCATCAGCGTGCGGCGGGTGAAGGTGGCGTAGCGGCTTTTATCCTTGCGGTCGAATAGCGGCATCAGAAGTCGCTCCGCGACGGCCCGATCAGGCTGTGATGGAGCCGGTTCAGCAGCGGAAGAACGGGAATGTAGAAAACAACCGTCATGGCGATTTCCATCGCGATGTTCCCGACCGGCGGCAGATGGCCGAAGATGAACCCCGCGACGAGATACGCCACGCCGCAGGCAACCAGCGTCGCGGCGCCGAAGCCGACAACGGCTGCCGCCCCTGCCAGTCCGGCAAACGCATCGCGCTGGCGATCGACCAGCGCGTACATCGCGACGAAAGACAGCGTCCAAACCCCGGGCGGGCTGCCGGAGAAGAAGTCCTCGAGCACGCCGATCGCGAAGACCACATAAGGCGGCATCAGGTCGGGGCGCATCAGGCACCAGAAATATACCGGCATCAGCGCGAACAGCGGCGCGGGAACAAGGCCGCCGAGAAACGTCACCGGCAGATTCGCGACAATCACGCCCACCAGCGCAAAGAGAAACGGCGTGATCGAAGCCAGCATTCTGTTCATGGGAACAACATGATCGTTCATATCCGGCTACCGCTCGGGGGCCGCATCGTGTTTGACAGGCGCTTGTTGGGCTCGTGGCTTGGGCGTGACGGCGGTTGGCGTTGTCGCCGGCCGCGGCGGCGCTGCGGTCTCAGGCGGCACCGGTGCCATCGGCGACATCCCCGCAGCGACGGCCGGAAGATCGCTTTGCGTCGAGGCCGGCGTCGCTTCCGGCGGATTCTTCAATGCGAGGATGCGCACGTCCTCGCTCGTGCTGGGATCGGCGAGAAGCGCGGCGCGGAAATTGTGGCCGTCCCAGACCGCGACCCCGACAGGCAATCCAGCCGGAAGCAGCCCGCCGTCGCCGGATGTGACGATCGGTTGGCCCGCCTTGATCTGCGCATTTTGCGACTTGAACTCCAGCAGCGGCGCGCGCGAATCGTCGCCTGTCATCATCGCCTGCACATTGCCGGGTTGAATCACCACGGGAATGCGGCTGTTCAGATCGGTGGCGAGGATGACCCATGACGTGTGATCGCCGGCAAGAAAGATGCGCCCCAGAAACCCGCGCGCATCGATCACGGCCTCGCCCGGCTTCACGTCGTGGCTCTTGCCCGCGTCCAGTATCATTGTGCTGACGAAGGGGCGGTTCTCGCGGCCGATGACGCGCGCCGTGATCGCGTCCGTTGCGGGATCGGGAACCGCGTGCAACAGCAACTGATAGCGGTCGACGCGGTTCTGCAGCACCTGGGCCACCGTCTGCCACTGGCGAAGCCGCGCATTTTCTTCCTTCAGCTTCTGATTTTCGTTGTACACCGTGAAGATGTTGCCGAAGCCCTCCACCCATTTGCTCATTCGGCCGAACGGCGCGCTCGCCTGCTCGAGGCCGGGCGCGATGGAGTCCGAATAAAACGTGTGGATGCGGTCGAAGATGGGAGAGTGCGCCTTGCCCAGAAGCACGAGCACGGCGGCAAAAATCACCACGATTGCCAACGGAAGCTGGGCGCTTCCCTTCCCGCGCGCGATCTTCCAAGCGCTATTCGCCATACTCTACTCGCTCGGGTTGCCGCGCGCGCTCCTCTCAAAAGGCCGTGGAAAGGACAGAACGCATGCTTTTGGCGTTCTCGAGAACTTTTCCGGTGCCAAGCGCCACGCATGACAACGGATCGTCCGCGATGGAGATCGGCAAGCCGGTTTCCTCGCGCAAAACCTGATCCAGATTGGCCAGAAGCGAGCCGCCGCCGGTGAGCACGATGCCCTTGTCCACGATGTCCGCGGCCAGTTCCGGCGGCGTGGCTTCGAGCGCCACCTTCACCGCTTCGACAATCTGGCTGGTGGGCTCGGCCAGCGCCTCGGCGATGTGGCGCTGTGTGATGGTGATTTCCTTCGGCACGCCATTGAGCAGATCGCGGCCCTTGATTTCCATCGTGACGCCATTGCCGTCGATGGGCGGCGCTGCCGAACCGATCTCTTTCTTTATACGTTCCGAACTCGCTTCGCCGATCAGCAGATTCTGATGACGGCGGATATAGGCGATGATCGCTTCATCCATCTTGTCGCCGCCAACGCGCACGGAGCGCGAATAGACGATGCCGCCAAGCGAAAGCACCGCGACTTCCGTCGTGCCGCCGCCGATATCGACGACCATCGAACCCGTGGGCTCGGACACGGGCAATCCGGCGCCGATCGCTGCCGCCATCGGCTCCTCGATCAGATAGACGCGGCGCGCGCCGGCCGACAATGCCGATTCCTGAATCGCGCGGCGCTCGACAGCCGTCGAACCGGACGGCACGCAGACGATGATCATCGGGTTGGCGAAAGAGCGGCGATTGTGAACTTTGCGGATGAAGTGCTTGATCATCTCTTCCGCGATTTCGAAATCGGCGATCACGCCGTCGCGCATCGGACGAATGGCTTCGATATTTCCCGGCGTGCGGCCGAGCATCATCTTGGCGTCGTTGCCGACCGCGCGCACCGACTTCTTGCCGCCGCGCGTGGTGATTGTCGCCACCACCGACGGCTCGTTCAGCACGATGCCGCGACCCTTCACATATACGAGCGTGTTCGCTGTTCCGAGATCGATTGCCATATCGCTCGACAGGATGCCGAGAAGACTGCCGAACATGCGTTAGTTCCGTTCCTTTCCCGGATGCAGTCTTGGTGAGGACTGCATCGGCGGATGTTTTGCGGCCGCAGCCAGAGCCGCCTGAGCTGCCCGCAAAAATGCTTCTGTTGACCCTGAACGAACCGCCCGTAAGGCTGCGGAATCGCAGCACTTTCGACTTCGCTTACCAGCTTTTACGTCGATTGCCCAAGGCGGCGCAATAGTTCGCGTGAGGACTTTCTGTTGGTTTCGCGTGTGGCGCTTGCGCGACAATCGGCGCCTGAAACGGTGCGAAGAATTTGCTTTGCGCCGCAACGGGACAGTGCTTCTCTCCGCCGACTCCGCGGGGGAACGCGCGGGAGTCGCAAGCCAATTTCGTCGACCATCAGCTTCGAGGCATGCCGGATATGAAGATCCTGCCGCCCGTCTCGATTGAGGCCCGCCGTTTGCTGCCCGCAGGCTGGGACCTGCTGGCGGCTGTGCTGGTGTTCGGCTTCATCGTCGCCTTCGCGGACGCCAGCCGGTTGCTGACTCAGCCGCTGGCGGTACTGAGCGCGCAGCCGCTATCGCTTGACCCGTCCCACCTGCCGGAATACGCGCTCAGGACGGCGCTGCGCATGCTGATCGCGATGATCGCGTCGCTGGCTTTCACCTTCACTTACGCCACCTTGGCGGCCAAAAGCCCCCGGGCCGGAGGGCTGCTGATTCCCCTGCTGGATATCCTCCAGTCGGTGCCGATTCTGAGCTTCATTTCGATCACCACTGTCTTCTTCCTGTCGCTGGCTCCCGGGCGGGTTCTGGGGGCGGAACTGGTTTGCGTCTTCGCGCTGTTCACCAGCCAGGCCTGGAACATGGCCTTCAGCTTCTATCAGTCGCTGAGGACCGTGCCGCCTGAGATGATCGAGGCCGGCCGAATGTTCGGGCTGAACGGCTGGGCGCGGTTCTGGCGAATCGAAGTCCCTTTCGCCATGCCCTCGCTTGTCTGGAACATGATGATGTCGATGTCCGGCGGCTGGTTCTTCGTCGTGGCATCCGAAGCCGTGAGCGTGGGTCACACTTCGTTCGCGCTGCCCGGCGTCGGTTCCTACATCGCGCTCGCCATCGCGCAC
>DASXFK010000050.1:0-39156 GCA_036489635.1 Rhizomicrobium sp.
CGGAGCTTTTTTGCGTGCGATGCGGTCGGCACAAAAGACCAGCACAAAAGACCAGCACAAAAGAAAAGGGCGGTCCGAAGACCGCCCTTTCCAAGCTTTAGAACATTGCGTTCCGTTAGCCGCCGAGGTCGATGACCGCGCGACGGTTTTGCGGTTCGCGGACGCCAGGACCGGTCGGCACGAGCGGGTCGTGGAAGCCCTTGCCTTCGATCGAGATGGAGTCACCACCCATGCCCTGACGCACCATTTCGTCCTTGACGGACTGAGCGCGACGGACCGAGAGGCCCATGTTGTAGCTGTCGGAGCCGACGGTGTCGGTATGACCGGTGACGAGCACGCGGACCATGCCGTTCGACTTCGCCGTCTTGTCGGCCTCAGACACAACCGACTGAGCTTCCGCCGTGAGGTTCGACTTGTTGAAGTCGAAGAACACGATGAACGTCTTTGTCGGAGCCGGCGGCGGAGGAGGCGGCGGCGGCGGGGGCGGCGGCGGAGCAGCCCACGGATACCAACGGATGCCGACCATCACGGCCTGTTCGTTCTGGTTATGCAGCTTCGCGGTGTAGAGGCCCGAGAACGAGGAAAGGTACGAGTTGTTGGTGTCGATGCCGCGATAGCGATAGTCCAACGTCAGGTCGACGTTGCGCGAGACCGAATAATTGAAGCCGGCCATCAACTGCCACATGAAGCCAGGGTGCTTGCCGTTGGCGAGCGAGAACGGTCCGACTGAGATGGCCGCGTCGCTGCGGCCATAGCCGACACCGCCGCCGAAGGTGAAGTCCCAACGTTCGGTGAGCGGCATGTCATACGCGCCGTTGAGCATAATGCCGAGGATCGAATCGTGGCCCGATGCGCCAATAACCGCACCGAAGTTCCGGCTGACGTCATGATCGTCGTAGCTGACTTCTTCTTCAATCCGGATGCGATTGGCGAAACGATAGCCGAGCGTTCCATCGACAAGTGCCGTGTCGCCCGTGTTGTATTTTAAGGAAACGCCCGGACCACCGCCCTTCGGCGTGAAGTTCTCGGTGAGATTCTGCATGTCATCCCAGCCAGCGCCGAGGCCGAGGTACCAACCGGTCGCGTCACTCGCGAAAGCGGGACCTGTCAGGGCCAGCGCTGCTACGCCCGCCAGGGCGATCATACGAATTTTCATTTTTACCCTCGTTTGAAAGAACTGCCTGGCAGGGATGCATCCCCGCCAAGACTTCGGCACGCGAAAATCTATAATGCGCATTGTGGGCGATTTGGAGCAGCATTGTCTATTGTCGAGGGCCAGAAGGCGGGGATTCTGTCGGAATCCTGTCCCTCTGTGACTGACCTGCAACATGACCGTCGCGCTTCGCTGTAAGCGAATGGGCCTCCCCTTGTAGCCAAGAAACGTGGTGCCCGGCAGGCGGACTTATCAAATATTTTTCTTTTATCTACAATGAGTTGAATGGAAACCACCAGGACGCGCTGGGCGGTGTCAGCCAAGTCGCGGAGCCCTCCAAGACGCCAAATCGCCAATAATGAGGTAGATAATTTACATCGTAAATATTTCAGTCTCGGCTGACGCCGACCGGAACATGCGCCGCACAGGTTGGCCAGCAGCCCACCTCTGGCAGGCGTGCCAAGGCACGGGTCTGCCAAGATATTGAATATAAAAATGAATTTCCTCTAGGACGCTGCGTTTTTGTCGTGGTGCGAGCGGCGCATTCCGGCACTGCATTTTGTTACGGCGCCAATTCAGAGCAGTCCTGACGTGCGGATGCTTGCGCGGCCGCCGGGCTCGCGGCTATTTCAGCTTATGGCGCAAAACCCGAATTCGCCCGTCGGCGACCTCATCGAACTTCTCGATCTGGAAAAGATCGAGGAGAACATCTTTCGCGGCGTCAGCCCCAAGGACCGCTCCCAGCGTGTCTTCGGCGGCCAGGTGCTGGGACAATCTCTGGTTGCAGCGTATCGCACTGTTCCTGACGACCGATTCTGCCATTCGCTGCACGCATATTTCCTGATTGCGGGCGATCCCAAGGTCCCCATTCTTTATGAGGTGGATCGCAGTCGAGATGGCGGCAGCTTTTCTTCGCGCCGGGTGGTAGCGATTCAGCACGGACGGCCGATCTTCCATATCTCCTGCTCCTTCCAGGTCGTCGAGCCGGGCTTTGAGCATCAGATCGATCCACCACAGGTGCCGCCGCCGGATGCGCTTCCCAGCGAAGACGATTTCCGCCGCCAGATGGCAGACAAGATTCCGGAACAATATCGCGATCAATTTCTGCGCCCGCGTCCGATCGAATTGCGTTCCGTCGATCGCAACGACATCTTCGCGCCGCAGAAGCGTCCGCCGCATCAGGCGGTTTGGGTGCGCGCAACGGGACCGCTGCCGGACGACCGCGCGCTCAATCAATGCGTACTGGCCTACGCCTCGGACATGACGTTGCTCGACACCGCGTTGCTGCCGCACGGCATCGGCTGGTTCGACAATCGCGTGCAGATGGCGAGCCTCGACCACGCGATGTGGTTCCATCGCCCGTTCCGCGCCGATCAATGGCTGCTTTATGTGCAAGATAGCCCGAGCGCGTTCGGCGCGCGCGGCTTCAGCCGCGGCCTCGTCTATACGCAGGATGGAACGCTGGTAGCTTCCGTCGCGCAGGAAGGTCTCATGCGCGTGCACGATCCGGCGAAACCCGGCTAAAGCGCGATCCGCCGATGTGGACACCGATTCAGCGCATGATCGCGCATCGATTTAAGTGCAGTCCGTGCAGCTCACGAGCGCGGATTCGCGGGGGCGCGTATAAAAATAATCGCTGAGCTGGGTCGGGATAAGGAAGAATTTGCCCATCGGCGAAGTATAATTGTACGTCACTTGCGCGAAGATCACGCTGCAGGCGCCTTTGGCGCAGTTCGCTGCCGACATCAGGCCCGTCGGCACCGTCATCGCCGTGTTCTTGGTATAGCCGGAGCCGCTCGATGCCTGACTCCAGGCAACAGTCCCGTTGCCGGTGCCGTCGCTGACGATGCTTGTCACCACGATCTTCGAACTGGTGGAGGGAAATGGGAAAAGCACCACGGCCGCGGCGTCGAAGATGTTGCTGAGGTCGCTGGTCGAGGTCGTGGAGGTTTGCGACACCAGGTCCGCCACGGTGGACGCCACGCTGGTGACCTTCTGCTTGCACGACAGCGCATTGCAGACTTCGATCGTCCCCACCAGGAGGACGCCCAGAACCGGCGCCACGAAGGCGAATTCGACGGCCGCAAGCCCTTTCCGAGATTTTCGGAATTTCCTCAGCAGGCTTAGCATGACGACCCCGCAGTGAATGGCTCGCTGCGGAAGGCCGTTGCGGCCGCCATGAGATATTGCCCGTTGGGCATGTTCTCGAGCAGCGGCTGCATGAGCGGCGTCATGATCGTCCACGGGTAAAAGGCCCGGATCAGAACCACCTGACAGGACGTGAACGTCTCCGGATAGGACAGATCGGTCGAATTGATGCTTCCGTTTGCATTGGTGACGCCGGGAAAGGTCGCACCGCTGAAATCGCTGTATTCGCGCACGTCGAGCTGGATGTTGTTATTGCAGGTGTCGAGGCTCATGAGGCCAGTCATCTCAGTGCAAATCTGATTTTTGAGCTGGGCCTCGGTGTATCTCGCTGCCTGACCGGTGCGAACCAGGCGCCCCGCATCGTCGGTCGCGTTCTGAAGCGCTGCGGAGCCGAAATAGATCACGCCGCATTCGATCATGCCGAACAGCATAACGAACAGCACAGGCGCCACCATCGCGAATTCAATCGCAGCGGAGCCCTTGCGCGAATCGGCGCGCATGCGCCTGACCGTGTCTGTTATGCGCGAGCGAAAGCTCATCGCCATCCCGGGCTATTGTTGACGGATTTTTTTAATCCTGATCGCGGCGATTTCGAAGGCAATCTGCGCACCGTGCTGAAGGAGCGGTTAAGCACGCAGCGATGCGTTAGCTTTTGTGCCGTAACGGAACGCTGTTCTTTACGATTGGGAAAGCTTGATTAGCGGCGAGCATGTCATCGTTCCGCTCGCTAAGCATTGGATAACCAGCCTGCGGGAAAGCGAAAGCATTTTGCGCGGCTTTCCCGGAATATGCGCGATGATGTCTAGCATGGGCTGCCGATGTTGCTGGGGATGAAATGGCGCGCGCTTCGCTCGTGGACGCAGCGCTTCAAGCAAAATACGCGCGCCAATGTGGCGATTATCTTTGCGCTTTCACTGGTGCCGATCACGATCGCCGCCGGCGCCGGCCTCGATCTCGGCCGCGCCATGATCGTGCGGTCGCGCCTGGCGGAGGCGCTCGACTCGGCAGGCCTGGCCGTAGGCGCCACGAGCGGCCTGACGAAAGCTCAGATGCAGACCCTGGCCCAGGAATATTTCAACGCGAACTACACCGCGGACAAATCGTTCGGAACCCCGGCCTCGGTCACTGTCACGCCGGGAACGGATTCGCATGGCAATACGACATCGGTGACGCTCACCACCAGCGTCGAGATGCCCACGACGCTCATGAACATCGTCGGCGTCAAGACGATGCCGGTCGGCTACACCTCGCAGGTGTCGTGGGGGCAGACGAAATTGTGGGTCGCGCTGGCGCTCGATAACACCGGATCGATGTGCCAGTCGGACAGCAATCCCAAAGCCAGCAGCCCGTGTTCCAGTCCGTCGTCGAGCAGCAAGATCGCCGTGCTCAAGACCGCGACCACGAACCTGCTCACGACCCTCAAGGGCGTCGCGGTGAATGCCGGCGATGTGGAAATCTCGATCGTGCCGTTCACGACCGCCGTCAATGTCGGAACCAGCAACAAGACAGCGAGCTGGCTGACATTCGGCCCGTGGGACGCAACGGGCACGGGTGACGGCCAGTATGTCAACCAGCAGACATGCACCGGCTCCGGGCGCCATCAAAACTGCACGACGACGAAAGTCTGGCAGGCCAACAATTCCAGTCATTCGAGTTGGACGGGTTGTGTGATGGATCGCGACCAGGACTACGACACGAAGAACACCGCCGCGGTGAGCGGCGACAAGTCCACGCCGTCTACGCTGTTCCCGGCGGCGCCGCCGACGCTCGCCAGCCAAAGCAATTGGGCCTTGACCTGCCCGACACAATTGATCGGGCTGACGGACGTTCTCAACAGCACGGGCTGGACGAATCTCAACAACACCGTCAGCAACATGGTGGCGGGCGGCGCGACCAACCAGACGATCGGGCTCGCCTGGGCCTGGCAGACGATGACCGACGGCAATCCGGAAAATTCCGGGGCATTACCGCAGTATACTTCGCAGATCATCATCATTCTCAGCGATGGCCTCAATACGCAGGATCGCTGGACAGGTGACGGCAGCAACCAGGACAGCGGCACCGATACGCGCATGAGCGACGTCTGCACAAACGCGAAGAATGCCGGCGTCACGATCTATGCGGTGTTCGTGGATATCGGCGGCGCCCAGGGCAATTCGAAAGTGCTGCAGAATTGTGCGACAGATGCCAACCACTATTTCGACCTGACGTCGGCGTCGCAGATCACCACGGCGTTCAACGAGATCGCGACCCAGATCACGCAGCTGCGCGTCACCAAATAGTTGCGGCATCGCCAAGCAGCGGCGCACGGCGAGCGCGATTACGCCGGCCCGCCGACCTGGGGGCGACAGGGTGAACGCGCTTACCATCGAGCTTTCGAGGAAATGTTGTCGTCGCGGGACGACCTGTCGGAGCTCGGTGGCGCCAATGCGCTCGCGGCGCACGATACTGGCGCCGATCTTTGCCCGAGCTGGATCCGCCACGACCCTTCAGCTGCCGCCGATGATTGGGCGCACACTGAAATCCCGATGGACGAAACCAGCGACAGCTGCGGGATCAAACCAGCGATTAGTGAGCGGTGCCGGCGGCTTTCGCGCCCATGTTCTCGTGGACGTCGACGGCGCTGGACGTATTGCTTACATACTCGTTCGGATCGCCGGGCACGGGCTGGGTTTCGCAATGCAGAGCCGTGCAGGTGTAATTGTAGGTTTGCGCACCGCGGTTGAGCGTGACCGCGCCCATTCTGCGGCCGAACACCACGACGTGGCGATTGTCCAATTCCTTGCCGTTCGCACCAAGCGCGATGACGTTGGTTTCGCCGAACGTCTTGCCCAGCAGGAATGCGTGCTTGGGATCGATCATCGTCACATCGGCGATCACCGGATTGCCCACATACACGGTGGTGACCGGATTGCTGAACGCGATCACGCGTACCTCGTCCATCGGAACGCTGACGCTCTCCGCGCTGGCGGCTGTGCCAAGCGCGAAAAATGCTGCGCTACCGAGAAGAATCATCCGAGCGTGACGCATGAGCGTATTCCTTTGCGAGAAATCCACCGTGAGCCTAGGCCTGTGGCCGTAAAAGAAGAATTAAGTCTGGCGCCGCCAGGATGACGTGCTCTCGCATATCGAATGATGGCCCACCTGCCTCCCAATTTCCGCACATAGTTAAAAATGCGCAAAAATTTTCGACTTGATAAGCTCGCCAGGCCGCTTTCCGTATCGGCGCGGGACAGTTGCGCAATCGCGCGCGCTTTGCGCTTAAATGCTCGTTAATCGCCTGCGCGGTACCTTGCGCGTGCCAGACGATGGGCGGCCATGAGGGCGTTCCGGGCCTGGTATCCTAGGGTGTTACTCAAGCGGAGGCTTTCCATGAAAAATCTTGTCACGAAGTTCGTGCGCGACGAATCCGGCGCCACGGCAATTGAATACGGTCTGATCGCGGCCGGCATCGCGGTGGTCATCATCGCCGCCGTGCAGCTTGTCGGCTCGAACCTGAATACGACATTCGAATCTGTCGCGAGCGCCGTTGCAGCGCCGTGATTTCTGAAATCCAGGCCGTCCGCGGAAAATCGGATGGCTGGGGCCGATCAGACGCGACGGCCGCCTTTTGCGAGGCGGCCGTTCGCATTTTGTGAACGCCGTTGAAGCATAGTGCAGGCCATGATCGCCGAACTTCTCGTACTGCTTGTAATGCCTGCGCTGCTTGCAACGGCGGCGGGATGGGATTTGGCGAGCTTCACCATCCCCAACTTCATCCAGCTCGGCATGCTCGCGGTGTTCGTCCTGCTGGTGTTCGCGCTCGGCATGACCCCAGGCGTCTTCGCCACGCATCTACTCGCGGGATTTGTCGGGCTCGTGCTGGGCTTTGCGCTCTTTGCGCTGGGCTATGTCGGCGGCGGCGACGCCAAGCTCTTCGCCTGCGTGGCGCTGGCTTTGGGCCTGCACGATCTGCTCGACTATGCACTGGTGGCGACAATCTTCGGCGGCGCGCTCACGCTCTGCCTGCTCGCCGGACGCAAGCTGCCGCTGCCGCTGATCCTGGCGAAGCAGAAGTGGATTTCCCGCCTGCATGACGACCGTGAAGGAGTGCCTTACGGCGTCGCCCTGGCGCTGGGCGCCTTCGTGATTCTTCCGCACACGGAAATATTTCGCGCCGCCGCCGGCATATAGAACATTTGCGAAGCTTCTCATTAAGCATTTTCTAAAGGGTTTCGTGTTGGGATCGCTTCTCAAGGAGGCCGGAACCCATGAACAATTCGCGCAAGCTCATTCTCGCCGGTGCAGGTCTTGCGGCCATCGTCGTGATCTTTCTCGTCCGCGGCCTTCTCGGCGGCGGAACGGCACCCGCCAAGGCGGCGCTGCAGCCTGCCGTCGCAATGAGCAACGTTCTTGTTGCCGCCAACGGCGCGGACTCCGGAACGCCTCTCAATGCCAGCATGGTGCGCTGGCAAGCGTGGCCGTCTTCCAACGTCGATGCGAGCTTCATCACGCAGCAGGCCTCGCCCAACATCGCCACGATCGTTTCGGGTGCCGTTGTGCGCGCGCCGCTCGTCGCCGGGCAGCCGATCACGACCGCCAACATCATTCACAGCAATAGCTCCGGCGTCATGGCCGCGACGTTGTCGCCGGGCATGCGCGCGGTGTCGATCGGCATCTCGACGGAATCGAGCGCCGGCGGGTTCATCCTGCCCAACGATCGCGTCGACGTGATCCTCACCGAACAGATGAACGGGGAATCGCGGACATATCTTTCGCGCACGATCCTGAAAAACGTGCGCGTGCTGGCCGTCGATCAGACCTACAAAGAAGACAAGGATCAGAAGGTCGTGCTCGCGAAAACCGCGACGCTCGAGCTCGAGCCCCAACAGGCCGAAGCCGTGGAGCGCGCGCAAGCGTCCGGCACGATCTCGCTTTCCTTGCGCGGTCTTGGCGACACCGGTTCCGCCAACCAAGCGGTTGCCTCGAAATCCTCGATGCTCGGTTCCGGCCAGGGCGATGTCTACATTCTACGCTACGGCATTCCGCGTGCCGGCAGCGCACAGAAGGAGTAAGCGCACCATGCGCATTCGCAATCTCGCAATCGCCGCTGCCGCGCTCGCCACGCTCGCAATGTCCGCATCCGCGCGCCCGGCGCCGCACCGCGCAGAGCCGTCCGACGCCAAGCTCATCACCGTCTCCACGCACGGCAACGGTCCGATCCAGGAGCACATCACGCTGGCGCTGAGCAAGGCCGCCATCGTGCAGCTGGATACCGACGCGCGCGACGTGCTGGTCTCCGATCCGACGGTCGTCGATGCCGTGGTGCGCACGCCGCGCCGCATCTTCCTGCTGGGCCAGAAGACGGGCCAGACCAACGCGTTCTTCTTCGACGCGGCGGGGCATCAGATCCTGTCGATCGACATCCGCGTCGAGCGCGACGTGACGGACTTGTCCGCCATGATCCGCGCCGATCTGCCGAACTCCAACATCCACGTTGCGGCGCTGAACGACAATGTCGTGCTCACCGGCAATGCGGATAACGCCAGCGATTCGTCGCGCGCGCAGGATCTGGCGGCGCGCTTTGTCGGCGACCCGAACAAAGTCGCCAACCTGCTCAAGATCTCGAGCAACGAGCAGGTGATGCTCAAGGTGCGCGTCGCCGAAGTGCAGCGCTCCATCGCCAAGCAATTGGGCGTCAACCTGGCCAGTGCCGCGCTTGCCAATGGCGTGCCCATCATCGCCTCGACCTCCAATCCCTACAGTCTTGCCGGTGCTGCGTTGTCGGCGAGCTCCGGCGCGCAGATCGGCGCGGTTTGCCCCGCCGCGTTTATCCCCGGCGCCACGCCGACCTGCACGAGCCCGAACAATCTGCAAGGCACGTTGAACGCGCTGGAGCAGGACGGGTTGGTGCATACGCTGGCCGAGCCGAATCTCACGGCGGTGTCCGGCGAGACCGCGAAGTTTCTCGCGGGCGGCGAATTTCCGGTGCCGGTGTCGCGCGATCAGTTCGGCAACGTGACCGTCGAGTTCAAGCAGTTCGGCGTCGGGCTTTCGTTCACGCCGGTCGTCTTGTCGGCGAATCGCATTTCGCTGCAGATCTCCACCGAGGTCAGCGAACTCACCAACACGGGCGCCTTCACGCAGGCCGGAGGGACCACGACCACGTCCGCCGGCGTAACCGGTGTGACGCCGGGGCTGACCATTCCGGCGCTCAATGTGCGCCGCGCCGAGACGACAATCGAACTGCCCTCCGGCGGCAGCTTCGCGATCGCAGGCCTGATGCAGCATGTCACCAAGCAGCAGCTCGACGAGTTCCCAGGGCTCGGAAAGATGCCCGTGCTCGGTGCGCTGTTCCGCAGTCGCGATTTCGAGAACGACGAGACCGAGCTTGTCGTGATGGTCAGCGCCTATCTGGTTTCGCCCACGCGTGAGGACAAGCTGGAGATCCCCAACAAGGGATTCGTCCCGCCGAGCGACCTCAGCACGATCCTAATGGGCAAGCTCAACAAGGTGACGAATGTGGATTCGTCGGGAATGAAGTCCGCGGGTAACACCCCGACCGGCTTCATCGTGGAATGAGAGGAACGACCATGACCACGAAATATATTTTGCGGTTTGCATCTCTGGCGGCGGTATTGCTGGCCGGAAGCTGTGCCCAACCGGGCGACAATGACGCGCCGATGGCCTCGTTCCAGGCGACGCAGAATTATCCGATCACGGTGGTGCCGGGCACGCAGACAATACGCGTGTCCTACGCCGGACCGGGCGCCGGTCTGTCGCCGGACGACAGCGCCGCGTTCGATGGGTTCGTCGCGCAATATCTGGCGCATGGCGACGGCGCCATCAGCGTTTCGGTGCCGCGAGGCGCCGGCGAGCAGTCCGAGATCAGCTATTTCGGCGAACGGCTGTTCGCGATGGGCGTCGATCGCGGGCGCATCCTTGTCGGCAGCCGCGATATCGGCAACGGCGATGGCCGCGTCGAAATGAGCTTCGTCCGCTACAAGGCCGAAACCAGGCCATGCGGCGACTGGTCCGTCAACGTGGCGGATGATTCCGACAACGCTCCGATGCCCAATTTCGGCTGCGCCGTGCAGCACAACATCGCCGCGATGGTGGCCGATCCGCGCGATCTGGTGGCGCCGCGTCCGATGGGCGCCGCCAATGCACAGCGGCGCGCCACGGTGCTCACCAATTATCAAAAAGGCGTGCCCACGAGTGCGCAGCAAACTTCGCAGCAGTCGGGCGCCGTTTCGGACATCGATAAATAAATTTTTTTGGAGAGTGGCTATGGCGAAAGTGGAGCGAGGGCTGACGGCGGCGGCGGACGATGCGTTCGGCGCAGCGCCGCATGAGCGCCCGGTGCCGCGCATATCGATTCAGGCATTCTGTGAATTCCCCGATACGGGGGCGGCGCTTCAGCGCGCCGCTTCGGATCGTCGGCTGTCAAAAGCCCATGTCACCGTGCAACTCGGTGGCCTTCAGGCTGCGGTCGACCATCATTCGGAGAACGTCACGCCCAACCTGTTGATTGTGGAGACGCGCCTGCAAGGGCAGGCCGCGATCGACGAGATCGATCGGCTGGCGGAAGTCTGCGATCCCTCGACCAAGGTCCTCATCATCGGCCGCGTCAACGACGTGGAGCTTTATCGCGAATTGATCCGCCGCGGCGTCAGCGAATATCTCGTCGCTCCGCTCAATCCGCTCGATCTTATCGAAGTGATCTCGGGCCTCTATCTCAATCCCCAAGCGGCCCCGATCGGGCGCGTCGTCGGCTTCATGGGCGCGCGCGGCGGCGCCGGATCGTCCACGCTGGCGCACAATGTCGGCTGGTGCATCGCCGAGCGGCTGAAGGTGAACACCACCATCGTCGATTTCGATTTGGCCTTCGGCACCGTGGGACTCAATTTCAACGAGGAGCCGGGTCAGGGCGTCGCCGATGCGCTGTCCGCGCCGGAACGTTTGGACGACGTGCTGCTCGACCGCCTGCTTTTGAAAGCGGGCGAGCATCTTTCGCTGTTCGCCGCGCCCGCGATGATAGACCGCCAATACGAAAACGACACCAACGCCTATGAAGCGGTACTCGATGCCGTGCGCCAGGCGACACCCTGCGTGATCGTCGATCTGCCTCATGCCTGGACGCCGTGGGTGCGCCAGACCTTGCTCGCGGTGGACGAAATCGTGCTGGTGGCCACGCCCGATCTCGCCTCGCTGCGTACCACCAAGGCGATCGTGGATCTGCTCAAGCTGAACCGCACCAACGACGCGCCGCCGAAGCTGGTCTTCAACCAGGTCGGCCAGCCGAAACGCCCGGAAATTCCGGTCAAGGATTTCTGCGAGACCGTCGGCCTCTCGCCGACGCTGATCATTCCGTTCGAGCCGCAGGTTTTCGGCGCGGCGTCGAACAACGGCCAGATGCTGCTCGACGTCAATCCCAAAGCCGCATCGGCGGACGCCGTGCGCCGGCTCGCCGAATTGCTCACCGGCCGCGTCCCCGCTGCCGACGATAGCAAGGGTGTTCTTCCATTCCTCTCGTTCCTGAAAGGGCGCAAGAGCGCGTAAGACATGTTCGGCAAACGCTCCACAGCTTCCGATATTCCGGCGCCTCCGCGCGTCGAACCCGCTCCCGTGCGCGCAGTTCCGCCTCCGAGTGGCGCTCCCGCCGCGACTGCGGCTGCCGTACCGCCGCCGGTGGTGAAATCGCAGGCGCCGATTCCGAACGCCAAGACCGCGCCCAAGCCGCTGCCCGATGCGCGCTCGGACGATTATTACCAGATCAAGACCACCATCTTTAACGCCCTGATCGATACCATCGACCTGGCGCAGCTTGCCCAGCTCGATCCGGATTCGGCGCGCGAGGAAATCCGCGACATCGTCAACGAGATCATCTCGATCAAGGCGGTGGTGATGTCGATTGCGGAGCAGGAACACCTGCTCCAGGACATCTGCAACGACGTTCTGGGCTACGGCCCGCTCGAGCCGCTGCTGGCGCGCGACGACATCGCCGACATCATGGTCAATGGCGCGAGCCGCGTGTTCATCGAAGTCGGCGGCAAGGTGCAGCTCACCAACATCCGCTTCCGCGACAATGCGCAGCTGATGAACATCTGCCAGCGTATCGTCAGTCAGGTCGGCCGCCGCGTCGACGAAAGCTCACCAATCTGCGACGCGCGCTTGCTCGACGGCTCTCGCGTGAACGTCATCGCGCCGCCTTTGGCGCTCGACGGTCCCACGCTCACCATTCGTAAGTTCCGCAAAGACAAGCTGACGCTCGACGACCTCGTCCGTTTCGGTTCGATTTCTCCGGCCGGCGCGCGCGTGCTGGGCGTTATCGGGCGGTCGCGCTGTAACATCCTCATCTCCGGCGGTACCGGCTCGGGCAAGACCACGCTGCTTAACTGCATGACCGCCTATATCGACACCGACGAACGCGTCATCACCTGCGAGGACGCGGCCGAACTTCAGCTGCAACAGCCCCACGTCGTGCGTTTGGAAACGCGTCCGCCGAATCTCGAAGGGCAGGGCCAGATCACCATGCGCGACCTGGTCAGGAACTGTCTGCGTATGCGTCCCGAGCGGATCATCGTGGGCGAGGTGCGCGGACCCGAAGCGTTCGATCTTCTGCAAGCCATGAACACCGGCCATGACGGCTCGATGGGCACGCTGCACGCCAACTCCCCGCGCGAAGCCATGTCCCGTCTGGAATCGATGATCACCATGGGCGGCTTCGCGCTGCCGATGAAAACCATCCGCGAGATGGTTGTGGCTTCGATCGACGTCATCATCCAGGCCGAGCGCCTGCGCGACGGTTCGCGCCGCATCACCAAGGTCACCGAAGTGGTGGGCACCGAAGGCGAAGTCGTCATCACGCAGGATCTGATGAATTTCGAGATCGACGGCGAGGACGAAACCGGCCGCATCAAGGGCAAGCATATGGGTACCGGCATCGTGCGTCCGGCCTTTTGGGAGCGCGCGCGCTATTTCGGCATGGAGCGCGAGCTCTCCGAAGCGCTCGATGCGCTGCAGGAATAGGGCCGCGCGATGGATGGTATGCTGACCTACATCCTCATGGCGGTTCTCGCGTTCGGCGCGATCGGCGGCGTCGCCTTCGCCTTCGCCGGCGACAGCGGCGCCTCGAAGAAGCGCCTCGCATCGGTGTCGCGCCTGCCTTCGTCGGGCGCAAATATCCGCAATCCCGCCGACGTCGCGCAGCAGAAGCGCAAAAACGTCCAGGCGCTGCTCAAGGATCTCGAAAAGCAGCAGGCCAGCAAGAAACAGCGGCCCACGCTGCGCAAGCGCATCGAGCAGGCAGGGCTGAAGATCGATCCGCGTACGTTCTGGATATTGTCCGCCACTGCGGCGCTCGCCGCCGTTGCCGGGTGCCTTTTGACGCATCAGTCGCCGATCGCGACGTTGCTTCTGGGCGCCGCCGTCGGCCTTGGCCTTCCGCGCTGGGTGCTTTCGTTCCTGCGCAATCGCCGGCAGAAGAAATTCACCGCCGAATTCGCCAACGCCATCGACGTCATCGTGCGCAGCGTGAAGTCGGGGCTTCCCACCCATGAGGCGCTGAAGATCATCGCCAAGGAGTCGCCCGAGCCGGTAGGCGGCGAATTCAACGAATTGTGCGAGAGCCTGAAAGTCGGCGTGACGCTGGAGCAGGCGCTCAAGAAAATGTTCGATCACATGCCGACGCCGGAAGTGAGTTTCTTCGCCATCGTGATGACGATCCAGGGAAAATCCGGCGGCAACCTTTCCGAAGCACTGAACAATCTTGCCGGCGTGCTGCGCGACCGCAAGCGTCTGCAAGGCAAGATCAAGGCGATGTCATCGGAAGCGAAGGCGTCCGCCATGATCATCGGCTCTTTGCCGCCGGCGGTGATGGGCATGGTCTGGCTTTCGACGCCGGCTTACATCGACAGCCTGTTCACCGAGCGGATGGGCAACATCATGCTGCTCGGTTGCTTGGTCTGGATGACCGTCGGCATCTTCGTGATGCACAAAATGATCAGTTTCAAGCATTGAGCACGGAATCGAACGGCAGATCGAAGGCATAACATGTACGGGCTCGACGTCGGCATCCTGAATATTCTGTTCGACCGTAATTTCGTCATTACGGCGGTGGCGGGGATTCTCGCCTTCGCCACCATTGTGACGCTGGGCCTGCCATTGCTCGACCGCAGCACGCTGGGCAGTCGCATGAAGGCCGTGTCGGCGCGGCGCGACGAACTGCGCGCCAAGCATCAGGCCTCGCTGAAGCAGCGCACCAACCTGCGCACCGAGCCTGTCACCTTCATGAAGCAGACGATTGAGCGCTTGAACCTCGCCAAGATGCTCGAATCCGGGGACACGCGCGACAAGCTCACCCAGGCGGGCCTGCGCGGCCAGGCGCCGCTGACCACCTTCATGTTCTTCCGCTTCGTGATGCCGTTCATCGTCTTCGTCGCGGCGCTGTTCTATCTGTTCCTGGTGACGCATTTCACCTGGTCGCCGATGATGAAATTTCTGGCGGCGCTGGCTGCCGGAATCTTCGGCTTTTACATGCCCGACGTGTTCATCTCGAACCTGATCCAGAAACGCCAGCAATCCATCATGCGCGCGTTCCCCGACGCCCTCGACCTCATGCTGATCTGCGTCGAAGCCGGCATGTCGATCGAGGCGGCGTTCACGCGCGTGGGGTCCGAGATCGGTTCAAGCTCCATCGAGCTTGCCGAGGAGCTTGGGCTGACGACGGCGGAACTGTCTTATCTTCCCGATCGCCGCCAGGCGTTCGAAAATCTTGCCAAGCGCTGCGGCCATAACGGCGTGAAAGCTGTCGCCGCCGCGCTCAATCAGGCCGAGAAATACGGTACGCCGCTCGGCACCGCGCTGCGCGTGACGGCGCAGGAAAATCGCGAAATGCGCATGCAGGAAGCGGAGAAGAAAGCGGCCGCGCTTCCCGCCAAGCTCACCGTGCCGATGATCATCTTTTTCCTGCCCTGTCTGTTCGTCGTGATCCTGGGGCCGGCAATCATGAAGGTGATGACCACGCTGCATCACTGACCAGCGTCACGGAAGATTTCGCAAAAACAAAAATGCCGCCCGCATCCCGCGAGCGGCATTTCGTTTATGAGAGCTTCAGTTCGCGTCGGATGCGGTGCGCAGCGACGGCGGGGGCAATTCCGGTTTTGTCGGTGCCGGCTTCGCATCCGCGAGCTTGGCAGCGGGCGCTTCGATCGGCTTCTTCGCGGACGCGGTTTCTGCCAGCTTGCGCGGCGCATGCACCGGGCCGGCCTTGGGATCGACGGGAACGGCTTGCATGACGACGTTGGGTCCGAGTTTCTTCTCGTCGGCGACGGTCGCCTTGGTGTTCACGTCGGCAAGCTTATGCGGCGCGCCCGACGCCTGCGGCGTGTGAGGCGCGGCTTTCGGAGCCGTCGCTGCGGGCGTCTGGGTGGCCAATGCCATCGGCTTTGCCGTGGAAGGCGTTTGGCGCAAAGCCGTCATGGGCTTGGCAGCAGCCGGTGCGGCAGGCTGCATCGCGTCCACCGCGGCCAGATTGGCGGCGATCTTCGGCTGCTGGGCGTCCGTCTGGGACGCCTTGGCCAACATGACCTTAGCGCCTGCCACATCGCCCGTGAGCGCGCGCGAAACAGCCAGATTGTTCAGCACGGAAGGCTCGCCGGGCTTGAGCATGAGCGCGTGCTGATAGGCCAAACGGGCGTCGGTATGGTCGCCGGCCTGGTCGAAGGCCACGCCCATCGCCGAATAGATTGTCCAGTCCTTGGGTGAGATCTGAGCGGCGCGTTTGAGGAAATCCACGGATTCGCGCGCGCGGCCCTCCTGCAGCAACGTCTTGCCATATTCGCTGACGATTTGCGGATTGTCGGGCGCGACCAGCATGAGTTGGGCGAGCGCCGTGGCGGCATCCTCATAAGCGCCGCGCTCGCGCAGCAGATGGGCGCGCTCGATCTCGCCGGGAAGATCGGTGGGAAGCGATTTCTCGATGGTGGCGGTGTCCTGGCTGGCGCTGACTGTGGGGTCGGCCGCCGGGGCCGCTGCCGCAGGCTTCGGAGTCTCCATGCTGGCGCAGCCCGAAGCCCACATCGCACACAGGGCGACGGTCGAAATTCCGGCCAGAAAACGGTTCATGACGTACCTCGCAAATGGCGAAAATCCGAGCCGATCATGGGCGCGGCTCGTCAACAAACCCTTAAGCATGTTGCTAAGATCAGTACCGCAAGCGCGCCGCCTTCGACCGCGCAGATTCCGTTGCCGGCTGGTGCGATTTACCTTTCAGTAAGGGCTCGCGCGACAATCGAGCCCTAAGCGAGGCCGGCTTCCACCTCGGCCTTCGAATCCCTTCCCCAATCCTGCATCGCGGGAAGCGCCATCATGCGATCCATGTAGCCCTGAACCATCGGCGGCACGCCGACGCCATAGGTGATGAAGCGCGAAACCACCGGCGCGTACATAGCATCCGCGATCGAGAAGCGTCCGAAGAGGAAGCCGTGTTCGTCGCCGTGGCGGGTGAGTGCGTGTTCCCACGCTTCGATGACGCGCGCGATGTCGGCCTTGGCCGCGTCGGTCAGATCGGGCTTTAGGCGGCGCGCGAATTCCATCGACAGCTGCTCGCGCAGCGCGGCAAATCCGGAGTGCATTTCGCATGCATAGCTGCGGGCCTCGGCGCGCAGGAACGGATCGGCCGGCCACAGATGCGCTTGCGGGTGGCGCTCGGCCAGCGTCTCGCAGATGGCAAGACTGTCCCACACGACATGCGTTTTGCCGCCCTCGGCGATCTTCAGGATCGGCACCCGTCCCGCAGCAGAATGCTTGAGGATCTCCGCGCGCGTGACCGGCCGTTCCGTGCGGCGCAGCACGATCGTCACTTCCTCGAACGCCACCCCGGTCGCGCGCAGCGCCACATAGGGGCGCAGGCTCCAGCTCGACCAGTTCTTCGTGCCGACCACTAGGGTGTATTGCGCCATGAAAACCTCTGTTGCGAACGTGCCTTGCGATTCCTAAAGTCGCCGCGCCAAAGAACAAGGGCCCGGTCATGCATGCAAGCCTTGTGAGAAGCGCAAAGGGTGCGGTGAAACTTCACGCGGTGAAGGCGGCCGATCTCAAGCGCTGGCTCGGCGCGCGGGGCAAGCGCGAGGCGCAATGGATTCGCGATGCCGGCTTTGCCGCGAAGGGCGGCGAGCTTCTGCTCGTGCCCGGCGCCGGCGGCGGATTGGCGGCGGCGGTGCTGGGGCTCGGCAAGGGCGAGGACATGCTCGCGCTGGCGCAGTTTTCCGAAGCGTTGCCGCAGGGCACCTATGCGCTGGGCGACGTGCCGGACGCATTTGCCGGCACGACGGCCGCGCTCGCGTGGATTCTCGGCACCTACAATTTCGGACGCTACAAGAAGAGCAAGAGGCAATTTCCCAAACTGGTTCTGCCGAAAGACGCGGATGGCGAGGATGCCACGCGCATAGCCGAGGGCGTGTTCCTGGCGCGCGATCTCGTCAACACGCCGTCCAATGACATGGGTCCGGAAGAATTGGCGGAGGCGGCGCGCGCGCTTGCCAAGCGGCATGGCGCGAATATCGCGCTCATCGTCGGCGACGAGCTGCTGACGAAGAATTATCCCTTGATCCACACCGTCGGCCGCGCATCGGTGCGCGCGCCACGGCTGATCGATTTTAGCTGGGGCAAGCCGGGCGCGCGCAAGCTGACACTGGTGGGCAAGGGTGTGTGCTTCGACACCGGCGGGCTTGATCTCAAATCGTCGGCCGGCATGTTGACGATGAAGAAGGATATGGGGGGCGCCGCCACGGTGCTCGGACTGGCGCACATGATCATGGATGCCAAGCTCAATGTGCGGCTGCGCGTGCTGATCCCGGCGGTGGAGAATTCCGTTTCGGGCAATGCCTATCGTCCCGGCGATATTTTCCCCAGCCGCAAGGGCCTGACAGTGGAGATCGGCAACACCGACGCCGAGGGTCGTCTGGTGCTGGCCGATGCCTTGGCGGAGGGCGATGCGGAAACGCCCGAGTTGATGATCGATCTGGCGACGCTCACCGGCGCCGCGCGCGCCGCCACCGGCATGGAATTGCCGCCGTTCTTCACCGACGACGAAAAGCTCGCGAGCGATCTTTCGCGCGTCGGGCTTGCCGTCGCCGATCCGGTGTGGCGGCTGCCGCTGTGGCGCGGTTACGAAGCTGCCGTAAACAGTCCGGTGGCCGACATCACCAACATGCCGAACTACGGATTGGCCGGCGCGATCACCGCGGCTTTGTTCCTCAACCGCTTCGTCTCCAACGCCAAATCCTGGATGCATCTGGATATTCCGGCCTGGGTGGATCGGCCCAAGCCCGGCCGCCGCGCCGGCGCGGAAGCCAACACCGCGCGCGCGCTGTATGCGCTGCTGAAGGAGAGATACGCCTAGGTTTTCCTCGCCCGCGAGAGCGGGGGAGGTGGCGCGCGCGAAGCGCGTGACGGAGGGGGCGTGGAGGTGTTCAAGAATATTCCTTCGCGTCCGCAGCCACCCCCTCCACCGCGTGCCGCGGTCCCCCTCCCCCGCCAGAGCGGGGGAGGAAAACGAGATTCTCAATACCCGCGCGCGAAATCGATTGTGTTTTCCAGCGGCAATCCCTTGGCCGCGCGCGCGATGCCGTCGGCGACGCTGCGCGCCATCGCACGCGGGTCGGAGATCGCGGCGACATGCGGCGTCACCGTGATCTTGGGGTGCATCCATAGCGGACTCGTTTCAGGCAGCGGCTCGGTCTGGAAGACGTCGAGCGTGGCGCCCGCAAGATGGCCGGAGTCGATGGCCGCCACCAGATCGTCCTCGATCAGATGGCCGCCGCGCGCGACGTTGATGACGAAGGCACCGTCCGGCAACGCTGCGAAGGTTTGCTTGTTCAGGATGCCGCGCGTTTGCGGCGTGAGCGGCAGCAGGCAGATCAGAATATCGCTGCGCGCGAGAAACGCCTTCATCGCGTCCTGGCCGGCGAAGCTTTCGACGCCGGGCACATTCTTCTTGCCGCGGCTCCAGCCTGCGACCTTGAAATCCAGATCGCGCAGCCGCTCCGCCGCCATGGTTCCGATTTCGCCCAGGCCGAAGATGCCGATGCGGGTGTCGGTGGTGGCGCGTGGCGGCATCCTTTGCTGCCATTTGGATTTGCTCTGGAATTCGTCGAACAGGCGCTGCTGGCGATGAAAGATCAGCGTGTGCATGACGACGTATTGCGCCATCTCGCGCGACAGCGCGCGATCGACGAAGCGCACCAGGGGCACCTGTCTGGGATAATCCGGATCGGCGAGGAACCCGTCCACACCCGCGCCGACGGAGAACACCGCCTTGACGTTCGTCAGCGTCTTCAGAAATCCCGGCGGCGGGCGAAAGCTCAGCGCATAATCGATTGCCGCCGGATCGAATTCATCACGGCCCTGCACGACGAGCTTCAGATCGGGCGCGATCTGGCTCAGCGGTCCTGTCCACAAGGACCCCCAACCCACGGGCACGCAGAGCAGCAGCGTTGTCATGCGACAACGCTCGCCGCTTTCAGGAATGACCGCAAGGCCGGACTATTTCTTCGGTGCGGGCGTCGCGGCAGGCGCTGCCGGCGCCGGAGCTTTCGTCGTCGATGGCGCGGTCGCGGGCGGAACATTCTGCGGCGCTGCCGGAGTCGAGGCGCCGTTCGGCGTCGCGGGAGTCTTGCTCGGCGTCGCATTGGCTGCCGCCGGCGAGTTCGGCTTGTTGGCCGCAGCCCCCGTCGGCGCATTCGCCTTGGCGGGATTGGGCGCCGGAATCGCCGTGGGCGAATCCGCTTGCGTGCGCAGCCACGCGATGAGGTCGATGCGATCCTTCGCGCTCGGCAGACCCGCGAACGTCATCTTCGTCCCGGGGATATAAGCGCCGGGCGATTTCAGGAACTTGAACAGCTCGTCGAAGGTCCAGGTGCCGCCCTTGGCCTTCATCGCGGCGGAGAAATCGAAGCCGCCGCGATCGGTGCCGCGCTGCGCACCGACGATGGCCCACAGATTGGGACCGATCTTGTTAGGTCCGCCTTTGGACAGATCGTGGCATTGCTCGCATTTGTGGCTGATGTCCTTGCCCTTGGCCGTATCGGCGGTCGGCAGCACGGTGCCCCAATCCGGAATCGCCTCTTCGACCGGCGCGGCCGAGGCGGTGGAGGTGTTCTCGACGACACCCTGAACGACGTAGCCGGGCTTGGCGGGCGGCGCGGTCTCGAAGAACGCTTCGGTCCCGGTCTTCACCACCACGACGAACAGCAGCGTGCCGAGGATCGCACCAATGATCTTGTTCCACTCAAAGGAATCCATAAGGTCACGCTCCGCTGGCCGGGATACAATTATCGAGCAGGGAAATGGCGGGCGCGAATCCCGGCGTTCCCCCTCAAGGATCGGCGGGACATTACCCGCCGATATGTGCGATTCATTGCGGCGAAGCGTCGCATAAGTGACGGACGGAACGGAGAAAAAGTGAACCCGATCGTGGTCATACCGGCGCGCATGGCGTCCTCGCGGTTGCCGGGCAAGCCGCTCGCGGACATCGCGGGCAAGGCCATGATCGTGCGCGTGTGGGAACAGGCGGTCGAAGCCGGGGTCGGACCCGTGGTGGTGGCCGCGGCGGAAGAACAGATCGCGCAGGCGATTCGTGCCCATGGCGGCATCGCCGTGCTGACCGCGCCCGATCTTCCTTCAGGCTCCGACCGCGTGTTCGAGGCGCTGCAGGAATACGACCCGCGAGCCGCGCACGATGTCGTGGTCAATCTGCAAGGCGATCTGCCGGCGCTCGACCCCGCCGCGATTCGCGCCGCGGTCGATGTGCTCGCCGTCACCGGTGCCGACATCGCAACGCTCGCCGCAAAGATCGACGATCCGGCCGATTGCGACAATCCGAACGTCACCAAACCCATCGTCGTGTGGGACACGAGCGGCGTGCATGGCCGCGCGCTTTATTTCACGCGCGCGCGGGCGCCATGGGGCGAGGGCCCATTGTTCCATCATGTCGGCATCTATGCGTTCACGCGGCAGGCGCTTGCGCATTTCGTGAAGCTGGCGCCGTCGATGCTGGAGAAGCGCGAAAAGCTGGAGCAATTGCGCGCGCTCGAGGCCGGCATGACGATCGCGGTTGCGCGTGTGGCCGAAGTCCCGCTAAGCGTGGACACGCCGGCCGATCTGGAAAAAGCGCGCAAGCTTTTGGCGGGACAATGATGCGAGAAAACGATTCACCCAGGGCCGCAGAGCCGCAGACAAGAAGATTGTCACGCCCAGGCGCGCAGGCGCGCAGGAACTGTGACGTCCGGCGGCGCAGCATTGCGGCAATGGATTCTTCGGCGCGCTTTGCACGCCAACCTACTCCCGCGTCTGCGCGCCTGCGCGTGACCATCCTCTGCGGCTCCGCGGCTCTGCGTGAGTCCTCTTTCGGAGCTACGCCATGACGGCCGCGGCGCTTGCGAAGAAGGTCGCGTTTCAGGGCGAGCCTGGGGCCTATGCCAATCTGGCGGCGCGCGAAGCATTGCCGAACGCGCTGGCGATCCCACGTCCCACGTTTGAGGATGCAGCGGCCGCGGTGCGCGACGGCGACACCGAGCTTTGCATCATCCCGGTGGAGAATTCGCTGCACGGCCGCATCGCCGACATCCATCACCTGCTGCCGGAAGCCGGTCTCTTCATCGTCGGCGAGCATTTCCTGCGCATCCAGCATCAATTGCTGGCCGTGAAGGGCGCGACGCTTGAGAGCGTGAAGACCGTGTTCAGCCAGGCGCCCGCACTCGGCCAATGCCGCAAGATCATCCGCGACCGCAAGCTCACGGCGCATAACTGGTACGACACCGCGGGCTCCGCAAAGCATGTGGCCGAACTGAAAGATACCAGCGTTGCCGCCATCGCCTCCTCGCTGGCCGGCGAGATCTACGGCCTCGAAGTGCTGCAGGCCAATGTCGAAGACGAGCTGCACAACATGACGCGCTTTCTCATCATGGCGCGCGCGCCCGACAACGCACCGTATGACGGCAGCCCCGTCGTCACCAGCTTCATCTTCCGCGTGCGCAACGTGCCGGCCGCGCTCTACAAGGCGCTGGGCGGCTTCGCCACCAATGGCGTCAACATGACCAAGCTGGAGAGCTATCAACTCGGCGGCTCGTTCAACGCCACACAGTTCTATGCCGACATCGAAGGCCATCCCGACGATCGCGCGGTGGCGCTGGCGCTCGAGGAGCTGCAATTCTTCACCGACAAGCTGTCGATCCTCGGCGTCTATCGCGCTCATCCATTCCGCAAGCAGAAGCCGGCGATTTAACGCAGGCTAAAGCGCCGCCAAAATGCCCTATTCCAGCGGGTTCCCGCAGGGAACCTGACAAATGTGGATGCCGTTTCCTTAAGCGACGGCAGGGCCGGCCAACGCGCATCGCCGACGGCTTTCCTCCCTGCGCGCCCAAGCGCAATTCCGCGCGGCGGGCGCTTCAATTGCAGCGCAAGACGATATTTCGCGCAAGCGGAACTGCGTTTGCGCGACCGGGATGGAGCATGACTGCATACGCAATGTCATCAATGTGCGCGGCGCTAGGGGCCAATGGCCCGGCGCAAGACATTCCGCGCGACAGCGATTTCTACGGCTGGCTTGTCGGCGCCTGGGAGCTTGAGGTGCTCGATTGCGAAGCCGAGGGAATGCATCGCGTCAACAGCGGCGAATGGCATTTCGCCTGGGTGCTGGAGGGCCGCGCGATCCAGGATGTGCTAATCGCACCGAAGCTTTCGCAGCGCCGCAGCGACATTCCCCTGCGCGGCAACCGTTTCGGCACGGGGCTTCGCGTCTACGAGGCGGCAGCGGATCGCTGGCGCGCGCTTTGGGTCAATCCCATGCAAGGCGCCATCGCCACTTTGACGGTGGAAAAGCGCGGCGACGAGATCGTCGAAACCGGCGACGAGCTGCGCAATGTCTTCACGGCGCTGGGCCACGACGCCTTTCGCTGCCGCGTCGAAAAAGCAACGCGCGGCGGCTGGACGAAATGCGCGCAGATCGAGGCGCGGCGCTCCAGCTAAAACCAGACTGCGATATGTCGATTCGTTCTAAGCCCGCACGCCGCGCGGCACATAGGTGCTGACGATCAGCAGATGATCGACCACGCCGCCCGCGCCCAAGGGAAGGAACGCCGTTTCGTGATAGGAAAATCGCGAGCGCGACTCGTAGCGTCCGATCCAGCCGCGCACGGCGAACGGCAGTGCCGTGATGCGCACATGCTCGTAAGTCGCGCGCGTGGCGAAATCGACGCGAAGCGCCTCGATCTCCTTCAGCCGCATGTGGCGGAAATTGTATCCCTGCGCCTGGACATGCGCGTCGCCCACCACGCGGTATTCATAATCGGCGCCGCCGCCCAGCACGCGCACCAGAACGATGTGGCGCAGGAACTTCGCCATCGCCGCCGGCAGCAATTCGTCGCGCCGCGGATAAGGCCGGTTGGCGCGCAATGCGTTCCAGTAGGCCACGGCGGCACGCACGGCTTCGCTGTGGAGCGCTTCGGGGGACACGATCTCGATGGACGAAGTTTCGGGCGCATCGACGTGCGAAGTGGCGAGAGACGCTGACATCCGCGCCAGTGTCTGCCGCAAGTCTTAAAACAAATTATCGGATTTGCAGCGCAGACTCGCTTATCTGTCCCATCGCGGGACAGATAAGCTCTCGGCCCAGTGTTTCAGCAGATGATGGGCGATGGCGACGGGCGGCGGAAAGCGCAAGCCTTCGACCGACTCGCCCGCCAGCATGGCGCGCAGCTTCGCCTTCTCGATCCAGAACGCGTCGGCGAGTTCGTTGTGATCGATGGTGAGCGCGCGATCTTCGGCCTCGGCGATGCAGCCCATCATCAGCGACGATGGAAACGGCCAAGGCTGCGACGCGAAATAGCGCACGTTCTTCACGCGCACGCCCGCCTCTTCGTGGATCTCGCGCGCCACTGCTTCCTCGATGGTCTCGCCGGGTTCGACGAAGCCCGCCAGCGCCGAAAAGAATCCGGGCGGAAATTGCCTGCCGCGTCCGACGAGGCAGGCGTCGCCCAGCTTCGGATCGGCATGCGTCGCCAGCATGATGACGACGGGATCGGTGCGCGGAAAATGCTCGGCGTTGCAGTGGGGGCAGGCGCGCTTGTATCCCGCGTCGGCCAACAGCGTGGCGTGGCCGCAACGCGGACAGAAGCCGTGGCGCTGATGCCAGTCGATCGTCGCCTTGGCTTGTCCGAGGATGGCGATGTCGCGCTCCGCCAATCCGCTCATCGCCGCCGCGCGCAGGTCGCGGAAATGTCCCAGTCCTGCGAGGGGGCCGTCATTGGCCGGATCGGTTGCCGCGCTGATGTCGAGGGCGAAATAAGCCGCTCCGTCGTCAAGGCCTAGAAGAATGGCGGGCGCATCGGGCCCCATCAGCGGCTCCGCAAGGCCGGGCTTCAGCCATCCTACCTCCAGCGGTCCGCGCTGGTTTTCGGGACCGATCAGGAAGGGCTGCAATTTCCACATCGGCACGACAAAAGACGAGGGGTCGCGCCGCCGGGCCGCGATCCATTCGGCATCGCCGCGTTTCTCGCTGGCGCGGTCGAGCGGATTTCCGCAAAACGGAATCATGAAAACGTCCCATGGCTGTTTGGCTCTAAGCGTCGCATTCGCGCGGCCGCCATGCTAGGGGCTCGCCATCATGGCTGTCCTGCCTGTGCTGATCTTTCTGGCGCTGCTGCTTGGCGCGATCGCGTTCGCCTGCTGGCCGATCCTGCGCCGGCGCGAACAGGCTTTGCCGCGGCGTGTGTTTCTGGCTGCTGCCGTGGCGTTGGTTGTGCTGGGCATCGGCACCGGCATTTATCTGATGCTGGGCCGGCCTTACCTGGCGGAGCGTGCGGTGGCGCCGCGCGACAACGATCTGCGAAGTCTTGTCGCGCAATTGTCCGTGCGGGTGCTGCAGACGCCGAACGATCCGCGCGGCTGGACGTTGCTGGGCAAAGGCTATCTCACGCTGGGCGATGCGAACGATGCCGCGGCCGCGTTCCGGCGCGCCGTTCCGCTGACCGCGCCGCCGCAACAAGCGGTGCTTCTCGCTGCGGAAGGCGAGGCGCTGACGATGGCAGCGGGCGGCATCGTCCCGCCCGATGCCGAAACGATGTTCCATCAGGCGTTGCGTCTGGCGCCGCAGGATTTTGCGGCGCGCTATTATCTGGGCCTCGCCTATGCGACGCGGCGTGACAACGTGCATGCGCTGAGTCTATGGCAAGGCCTGCTGGCCGACGCGCCTGCGAACGCGCCCTGGCGCGGCACCGTGGTCGATCGTATCGCTGCGTTGAAAGCTCAGAGCGGCGCGGCGCCCGACATCGGCGCGATGGTGGCGGGGCTCGCCGCGCGCCTGCACGACAAGCCGGACGATCCGCAAGGCTGGCAGCGACTGATCCGCGCTTATGCCGTGCTGGGCGACAATGCAAAGGCGCACACCGCGCTCGCCGATGCGCGAGCGGCGGCAAAATCGAACACGCAAGCGCTGGCTGCGCTGTCGGTGGAAGCAAAGTCGCTCAAGCTGGAAAAATGAAAACGGCGACCCGCGAGGATCGCCGTTTTGAAATCGCCTCGGCGGCGCGGGTCAGCTCGCGACTTTGCCTTGCCACACCGGCCAGCAGGTCGAATGGCCATGCGCCTTGTTGGCGTTGTAGAGCTTTATCTGGGCGTCTTCGGCATTGGCGGCGGTGACCGAGGTCATGTAGTCCGAACCGCCCGCGCACCAGACATAGAACTGATGCTTGCCGGGAGCGTAGAAATCCGAGCGTGCGCTGGAGGAGAAATTGGCCGCCACGGCAACTCCCGCCACCGCGAAAATCACCCCTGCCACTGCTGCTCCGAGAATGCGCTTTGTCGTCATTATTGTTCTGGCTCCGGCCGTTAACCCAACGCGCCGGCTTTTTAACGCCGGCAACCATCCCCGCTTTTCGTATTAGGGCGCCACAAGACTGAAGGGCGCCACCCCAGTTCCGGCTAACCTAGACGCGAAAAAAAGGGCTGTCACCCGATCTTTTCGCTTGCCAAACAGGCTCTTATGAGTCCTGTGCGGCCTGGTGCCGAAGCCGAAGAGGTGTAATCCCTTCGGATATCAGGGTCTTTTCGATGGCCTGGGCCGCCGCTTCGACAGCCTCTGCATCGCGGCCCCGAACCACGAACTGGGCCCCGGGACCGTCATCACGATAAAAAGGATAACTGCCGATCGCGACCATTTTGTGGTCCGACTGGATTGTTTGCAGGGCAGCCGCGATTTGCCCCTCGGGGATTTTGCCCTCGATGGTCTGGGAATGGACCACGGCACCGCGCGCCAGCCGGGGTGCGATGTCTTCCAGCATGGCACGCATCACCATCGGCACACCGGCCATCACGAACACATTGCCGATGTGAAATCCGGGCGCGGTGGAGACGCGATTTTTCACCAGCGTCGCGGTGAAGGGAATACGTGCCATGCGCTTGCGCATGGTGTTGAAATCTTCCGGATTCTTGTAGCGCGTGGCCATCAGCGCCAACGCCTCGGGGTGATAGTCGATGCCGACGCCGAAGGCGCGGGCCACCGCATCGGCGGTGATGTCGTCATGCGTGGGGCCGATGCCGCCGGTGGTGAAGACGTAAGTGTAGCGCGCGCGCAAGGCGTTCAGCGCCGCCACGATCTCGTCTTCGACGTCGGGCACCACGCGCACTTCCGACAAGTCGATGCCCAGCGCGCCGAGGAACTTGGCGATGTAATTGGTGTTGCTGTCCTGCGTGCGGCCGGAGAGGATCTCGTCCCCGATCACGAGCACGGCGGCGGTGACGGTTCGTTCGGTCATCTTGTTTGCGGCAGGCTCCATGTGTCCGCTTCCAACGGCCGTTCTATCGGGCAATAACGCGGCGAGTTCAATTCGGCTGAAGGCGGATTTTCCCGCTTCACGCTGCGTTTTTCGGGCTTTTCCGGCGCGCCTGGCAAAAAATCATTGAGAATAAACCTGTAGCGATTATATCGGAGAGATGATGTCCGAGATGCCCACCGCCGAATCCTTCGAAGCCGCCCGCAGAGCCAATCTGGCCGTGACGGTACACGATGCCGCAAGTTTCGAGGGCATGCGCAAGGCGGGCCGTCTGGCAGCCGAAGTGCTCGACCTCATGGTGCCGGCAGTGCAGCCCGGCGTGACCACGGCGGCGCTGGACAAGATTGCCTATGATTACACGGTCAGCCACGGCGCCACGCCCGCTTGCCTCGGCTATCGCGGCTATCGCCACACATTGTGTACCTCGATCAATCACGTCGTCTGCCACGGCATCCCGAACGACAAACCGCTGCGCGACGGCGACATCGTGAACATCGACGTGACCGTGATCGTCGATGGCTGGCACGGCGACACCAGCCGCATGTACCTGGTCGGCGACGTGAAGCGCAAAGCCGCGCGCCTCGTCGAGATCACGTATGAATCCATGATGCGCGGCATCGCGGCGGTGAAGCCCGGCGCCACAACCGGCGATATCGGCCATGCCATCCAGTCTTATGCGGAAGGCGAGGAACGCTGCGCGGTGGTGCGCGATTTCTGCGGCCATGGCGTCGGCCGCGTCTTCCACGCATTGCCCAATGTGGTGCATTACGGCCGCCCGGGTTACGGGCTCGGGCTGAAGCCGGGGATGTTCTTCACCATCGAGCCGATGATCAACCTTGGCGGCTATGGCGTGAAGGTATTGAATGACGGCTGGACGGCGGTGACGCGCGACCGGTCCTTGAGCGCGCAGTTCGAGCATTCGGTGGGGGTTACCGAGAATGGCGTCGAGATCTTCACGCGCTCTCCCAAAGGCTGGGACAAACCCCCTTATCTCTGACGTCGCCCAGGAATTCGTCGCGGATGCGGAGCCGCCGCATTATGTCGGCCATCGCGGACGCCTGCGCGATCGCTTCCTGAACGGCGGCGCCGATGCGTTGCCCGATTACGAGCTTCTGGAGATGGTGCTGTTCGCCGCCATTCCGCGCGGCGACGTGAAACCGCTCGCCAAGGAACTGCTCAAGCGCTTCGGCACGTTCGCCGAGACCATTGCCGCGCCGCGCGAACGCCTGACCGAAATCCGCGGCGTGGGTGAAGCCGTCGTGGCGCAGTTGAAGGTGGTGGAGGCCGCCGCGCTTCGTCTGTCCAAGACGCAATTGCTGGGCAGGCCCGCGCTGAGTTCGTGGCAGGCGTTGCTCGATTACTGCAAGGCGGCGATGGCGCGCAACCCGCAGGAAGAATTCCGCGTGCTGTTCCTCGACCGCAAGAATGCGCTGATCGCGGACGAAGTGCAGACGCAAGGCACCGTCGATCACACGCCGGTCTATCCGCGCGAGATCGTCAAGCGCGCTTTGGAGCATTCCGCTTCCGCGATCATCCTGGTGCATAATCATCCCAGTGGCGATCCCACGCCGAGCCGCGCCGACATCGAAATGACGCGCGAGATCGTGGCCGCGGCCAAGGCGCTGCGCATCGCCGTCCACGATCATGTCGTGGTGGCGCGCGGCGGCACCGCCAGCTTCAAGGCGCTGGGCCTCCTTTAGAGCCTCGCCAAGCTTTCGCCTCAGAGAAAGCAGGGCTAGAACGGCGACAGAAAAATTCGAGGCTGCCATGTTGAAACTCAAGGACGAAACGCTTCTGCGCAAGGATGCCTATATCGACGGCGCGTGGGTGGGCGCCGCGGCGCGCTTCAAGGTGAACGATCCGGCGACGGGAGAGACTCTCGCCGAGGTTGCCGATCTGACCGAGACCGAAACCCGCCATGCCATCGAACGCGCGCACGCCGCGTTCCCCCCCTGGGCCGCGAAGACGGCGAAGGAACGCGCCGCGATCTTGCGCAAATGGTACGAGCTCATCATGGGGGCGCAGGAAGATCTGGCGCGCATCATGACCGCCGAGCAAGGCAAGCCGCTGGCGGAAACGCGCGGCGAAGTGGCGTATGGCGCGAGCTTCATCGAATGGTTCGCCGAAGAAGCCAAGCGCGTTTACGGCGATGTCATTCCCACCAATGCGCATGGCCGCCGCCTGATCGTTCTCAAGCAGCCGATCGGCGTGGTGGGCGCGATCACGCCGTGGAATTTCCCCAACGCCATGATCACGCGCAAGGTGGCGCCGGCGCTCGCGGCCGGCTGTCCGGTGGTGATCAAGCCGCCGTCGGAGACGCCGCTGTCGGCGCTGGCGCTGGTGGAGCTTGGCGCGCGCGCGGGCATTCCCAAGGGCGTGTTCAACGTGGTGACGACGACGCATTCCGCGAAAGTCGGGCTGGAGCTCACCACCAATCCGCTGGTGAAGAAGTTCTCGTTCACCGGCTCGACGGAGGTGGGCAAGCTGCTGATGAAACAGTGCGCCTCCACCGTGAAGAAGATTTCGCTGGAGCTGGGCGGCAACGCGCCGTTCATCGTCTTCGACGACGCGGATCTCGACGCAGCGGCGGACGGCGCCATTGTGTCCAAGTTCCGCAACATGGGTCAGACCTGCGTCTGCGCCAATCGCATTTTGGTGCAGAACGACGTCTACGACGCCTTCGCGGAAAAATTCGCCGCGCGCGTGGCCAAGCTCAAGGTCGGCAATGGCTTCGACGAGGGCGTGCAGCAGGGGCCCCTCATCACCGAGGACGCGGTGGAGAAGGTCGAGCATCTGCTGAAGGCTGCCACGGCGCATGGCGCGAAGATCGCGCTGGGCGGCAAGCGCCATAGCCTCGGCGGCACGTTCTTCGAGCCGACGGTCGTGAGAGACGTGACGCCGGACATGGAAATCGCGAACACCGAAATCTTCGGCCCTGTCGCCACGCTGTTCCGCTTCACGGACGACGCACAAGCCATCCGCATCGCCAACGACACGCCGTTCGGCCTCGCCGCCTATTTCTACGCGCGCGACGTGGGCCGCGTGATGCGCGTGGCCGAAGCGCTTGACTACGGCATCATCGGCATCAATGAGGGCATCATCTCCACCGAAGTGGCGCCGTTCGGCGGCGTCAAGGAATCCGGCATTGGCCGCGAAGGCAGCAAATACGGCATCGAGGATTATCTCGAGATCAAATATCTCGCGCTCGGCGGGCTAGGAAGCCTCTAGCCCGCCGGCGGGCGGATTTCTCAGTGCGGCAGCAGCCGCTTCTGCTTTTGCGCCGGACCGCGCGCGTTGGTGATGTTGTACGCCGCGTTGTAGAGCGAGCTGTCGAGATCGCCGAAAGCATCGTCGCTCACCGTCGGCCCGACTTCGACCATGTAGCGAACATCCTGCGCCAGCACGCCGAAGTAAGCGCCGAAGCTGGCATTGGTGGTGCCATCGTTCCACGAGAAGCTGCCATCGTGCCAGAAATTGTTGCCCTTGCTTTGGGATGACGCGCGCATGAGTGTGCCGAGGCTGTAATAGGCGCCGCCGCCGAGATCGAACTTGGGCCAATTTTTCACCGGGATCGAAACCAGATTCAGCTTGGGGAGGAAATATTCGAGGAAGCGGGTGTAATCCTGCGCCGAAATTTTCCAGCCGCCGAAGGATGCGAGGATGCGCCAGTTGGGATCGAGCTTGGCGTCGGTCACGCCCACCGGTTTGAGAACATTCGTGTTGCAGTAGTTCTCATAAGCCTTGCCGGTGACGGTTTCGATGATGAAGCCCAGCAAGGCATAGTTCATGTTGTTGTAGTCATAGCTCGTGCCTGGCGCGGTGCCCAGCGGCTGAGAAAAGGTGATCTGTGCCTGCTGGCCGAGATCGGTCTGGTTGTGCGGCAGTTGTTCGATGAGCCCGCCCTGATTGCCCTGCGACGGATCGTAGGTGATGCCGCTGGAATGCGTCAGAAGCTGCGCCACCGTGATGGTCTTCACCGTCGGATCGGCCGGCTTGTGCTTCTTGAAATAGTCGGCGAGCACGGTCTTGAGCGTGGTGGCGTAGGTGAGTTTCTTGTCTTCGACGAGCTGGGTGATGCACATGGCCGTGATCGCCTTGGACTCGCTGGCCACCGGCTCGATGGCGCCCGCCGTATAGCTGCCCACGCCCGCGGTGCCGAGCAGGTTGGTGCCTTTCATGACGGAGATGCTGGCATTGGGCACGCCCCAACGCGCCGCCCAACTCTGGAACGCCACGATCATGCGCTGCGATTGCGCGGTGCGCGCCGCCATCATGCCGTTTGCGAAGCTGGCCGCCGCTGCCGGCTCAATCGCCAACAAAAGTGCCAGGCCCGCGACGGCAAGGCGCAAGATGCGTACGCGCGGCGCCGAACGCCGAATCTCGGGCCGGCAAGTGGAATCGGACATCTCGTAAATCCCCGTATGTGGCGCGCCATCTAGCCAACGCCGGCAAGCATTTGCACTATGCAAACGGATTAGGGGAAAAAGGGGAACATTGGCGTCCCACGCCCTTCAAGCGGCGGCGGGCGGTGGTGTAAGAGGTCGCCTATGATTCCACGCTATGCACGCCCGCAAATGACGGCCATCTGGTCGGACGAAACAAAGTACCGAATCCATTTCGAGATCGAGGCACACGCCGCCGATGCGATGGCGGAGTTGGGTGTCATCCCAAAAGAGGCCGCCGAAGAAATTTGGCGCAAAGGCAATGCCGCAACGATCGATCCAGCGCGCATCGTCGAGATCGAGAAGGAGACGCGGCATGAGACCACTGCGTTCACCACCCATCTGGCGGAACTGATCGGGCCTGCCGCGCGCTTCGTGCACCAGGGCATGACGTCGTCGGATGTTCTGGACACAACGACCGCGGTGCAGCTGGCGCGCGCGACGGACATCCTGATTGCCGATGTCGATTCGCTGCTCGCGGCGCTGAAGAAGCGCGCCCTGGAGCACAAATACACGCCGACCATCGGGCGGTCGCACGGTGTGCATGGCGAACCGACAACCTTCGGGCTGAAGCTCGCGGGTTTCCATGCCGAGTTCGCACGCAACAAGGAACGGCTGAAGACGGCGCGCGCGGAAGTAGCGACGGCCGCGATCTCGGGCGCGATGGGGACGTTCGCCAATGTCGACCCGCGCGTCGAGGCGCATGTCGCGGCGAAGCTGGGCCTGAATGTCGAGACGGTATCGACGCAGGTGATCTCGCGTGATCGCCATGCCGCATACTTCGCGGCGCTGGCGGTGGTGGCAAGTTCGCTGGAGCGGCTGGCGACCGAGGTGCGCCACCTGCAACGCACGGAAGTGATGGAGGCACAGGAGTTTTTTGCGGACGGCCAAAAGGGTTCCTCCGCGATGCCGCACAAGCGCAATCCGATCCTCTCCGAGAACGTGGTCGGCCTGGCGCGCATGGTGCGCTCTTATGCGTTGCCTGCGTTCGAGAACGTCGCGCTTTGGCATGAGCGGGACATGTCGCATTCCTCGGTCGAGCGGTTTATCGCGCCGGACGCAACCATCACGCTGGATTTCGCGCTGGCGCGCATGGCCAACATCATCGACAAGCTGCTGATCCGCGCGGACCGGATGCAGAAGAACCTGGACCTGACGCAAGGCCTCGTGCATTCGCAGCGCACACTTCTGGCGCTGACGCAGGCGGGTGTGGGGCGCGAGGAGGCCTATCGCCTCGTCCAGCGCAACGCGATGCGCGCCTGGAACGGCGAGGGCGATCTGCTTTCACTATTGAAAGCCGACGCGGACGTGACCAAGGCGCTCGCGCCCGCCAAACTCGATGCGCTATTCGACCTCGCCTACCACTTCAAACACGTCGACACGATCTTCAGCCGCGTGTTTGGTTGACTTTTCCTCCTCCGCTTTGCGGGGGAGGGGGACCGCGTCAGCGGTGGAGGGGGTGGCTGCGAACGCGAAGATCATTCTGCGACATCCCCCCTCCGTCTCGTGCGACTAACGTCGCACGATCCACCTCCCCCGCTCTCGCGTGGGAGGAAAAAAAGGGTCACGCCCGCAGCTTGTACCGCACCGGCAAGCTCTTCAGCCCGCTCACGAAGCTCGATTGTACGCTGAGTTTTCCTCCCCCGCTTCGCGGGGGAGGGGGACCGCGGAACGCGGTGGAGGGGGTGGCTGCGAACGCGAAGATCATTCTGCGACATCCCCCCTCCGTCTCGTGCGACTAACGTCGCACGATCCACCTCCCCCGCTCTCGCGTGGGAGGAAAAAAAGGGTCACGCTCGCAGCTTGTAACGTACCGGCAAGCTCTTCAGCCCGCTCACGAAGCTCGATTGCACGCGTTTGGGTTCGCCGGTGACCTCGATGCCGTCGAGGCGCGACAACAGTTCCTTGAAGAACGCGCGGATTTCCATCTTCGCCAGGTGCTGGCCCAGGCATACATGCGCGCCGTAGCCGAAGGCGACGTGGCGGTTGTTTTCGCGGTCCGCCTTGAACGTGAACGGATCGGCGAAGGCTTCGTCGTCGCGGTTGCCGGAGAGATAGATGAGCTGCAGCGCCTGACCCTTCTTGATCGTGCGCCCGCGCAGCTCGTAATCCTCCGTCGCGGTGCGCATGAAATGCTGCACCGGCGTGACCCAGCGGAACATCTCGTCCACCGCTTGCGGGATGAGATCGGGATTCTCTTTCAGCTTCTTCATTTCGCCGGGATGATCGATCAGCGCGCGCAAGCCGCCCGCGATGGTGCTGCTCGTCGTGTCATGCCCCGCCGTCGCCACGATGATGTAATACGACGCGGTTTCGATGTCGCCCATCGGGCAGCCGTTGATCTTGCCGTTGGCGATGACGGTGGCGAGGTCTTCGCCGGGATTGGCGCGCCGCTCCGCCGTCATTTTGTTGAAGTACATGAAGAAGTCCATGATCGTATTGGTATTCGTCTCCGCGGTCTCCGCGCGCTTCATGTCGGGATCGGTGCCGCCGAACAATTCCTGCGTCAGCTTCAGCATCAAGGGCTCATCGCTTTCCGGCACGCCCAAAATCGACATGATGACGTGCAGCGGATAATAGACCGAGACTTCCTTCACGAAGTCGCACTCCGGACCTTTTGCCATCATGCGGTCGACATAGCGTTTGGCGAGTTCGTTCACGCGCGCGTCGAGCTTCTTCAAATTCGGCGGCATGAACCACGCTTGCGTCAGCCCGCGCGTGGCGCGGTGATCGGTGCCGTCCATGTCGATGAGCGTGCGGAATGGCGACACGCGCCCCGTCTTCGGATCGGGCCCGCCCCACATCCCCGCCAGATCGGCTTCGGCCTGCTTGTTCATCAGCACCGAACGCGGCTCGTTGAGGAATTTGTCGTTGAGCTTTTCGATTTCCAGAATGTCGGCATATTTCGTCACCGCCCAATAGGGGCGAAACCCTTCCGGCTGCGTCCAATGCACCGGATCGTCGCGGCGCAATTGGGATAGCAGCGCATGGATGCGCGTTTCGTCGCCATAGGTCTCAGGCGATGCAATCGCGTCGTCGAGCGCGGACATGGAAAGCTCCGGCAATAGCGTCGCCCCGATTGTGTGCGCGGGCGCGCTTCGCGGCAAGGCTGCCGCGCGGCGGACATATTTCGGCCAAACGCTACGCGCCTCATTTGGCCCGGCTTACGGAGGGGAACATGCTGCGGTCGAAAATGTTTGTGCGCGCAATGCTTGTTGCCGTTGCGTCAATCGCACTGTCTGGCTGCTTCGATCTCACGCAAAGCGTCTCGTTGCGCAAGGACGGCGGCGGCGAATATCGGGTCGCGGTGTCTGCCACGGGGTTTGTCGGTGGCGCGCTGAAAAACGGCAAGTCGAAGTTCGATGTCGGCGACAATCCGAATGCGCGCACGACAACGACGGTCGAAAACGGCGTCACCACCCGCACCTCCACGATCCCGTTCCATTCGCTCTCCGATCTTTCGCTGTCGTCGGAAACGGTCGCGGTGCACGTCACGGGGCACAGTCTGTTCGGGCTCGGCGCGACGCACGCGATCTTCCGGCGCTCGTTCCGCGTCGGCGATGCGAAGAAATCCGTGGAGCATAACGACGATGACGATGCCGCTGCGCAGGGTATCCTCTCGAGCATCTTCGGCAACCACTTCTACACGTTCCGCGTGACGCTGCCCGGCACTGTCGACTGGATCGCGCCGGTCTACGCGGGCGATGCGCGGATCAAGCCGACGATATCGGGCAACACGATCATTTGGCGCATGCCGCTGGAGGAGATGATCGAGGCGCGCGACCTGCGCTTCTCCATCGGCTTCTCGACCTGGGGTTCGCTCAAGGAAGCCCAAAGCCAGCCGGGCAAGAGCGACAAGAGTTGACCCTCGCAGCGTAGAATTTGACACAAGTCGCGCTGTAGCGCATTCTGCACTACAGAAGGAAGGCAACAATGTCTCGCCCTGGCCGGAAAGAATATCCGCTTTCGATGCGGTTTCCCCAAGCCGATATCGCCGTGATCGACCGGGCGGCCTCGCTGCGCGGCCGCTCGCGCACGGATTTCGTCCGCGAGGCTGCTGTCCGCGCAGCCGAGGAAGTGGTGATGGAGAACACGCTGACCCGAATGAGCCCCGCCGCATTCAAGGCGTTCATGATGGAACTGGAGTCGCCGCCCGCGCCGGTGAAGGCGATGGTCAAGGTGTTCCGGCGCAAGGCGCCCTGGAAGCACCCGCAATAGTGCTGTCCGCGCCGGAGCCGCTTTCGGCCGATCACGATGTGGCGGCTTTCTCTTGCGGCAAGCCTGCGCTGGACGAATGGCTGAAACAGCGCGCGCTTTTCAATCAGGAGAACGGCTTCACGGTTGTGATGGTGGTGCATCAAGCCGGACGCGTCGTCGGCTATTACGGCGTCGCTCCGACTGCCGTGAACCGCGCGTCCTCGCCGCGCGCGATCAGGGCTGGGCAAGCTCCCGATCCCGTCCCGTGTCTGCTTCTCGGACAATTCGCGGTCGATCGGGAATGGGCAGGAAGGGGCATCGGAAGCGGCCTTTTCAAACATGCGATGACGCGATGCGTAAGCGCAGCCCGGCTAATCGGGGGACGCGCCGTCGTGGTGAACGCGGTCGATGACGACGCAGCGCGATATTGGCGCAGCCGCGATTTCATCCCGTCGAAAGACGATCCGCTCGTCCTGTTTCGATCCATCCGCAAAATCGCAGCGTCCCTGGAGGAAGGAGCGCGCAAAGCGCACGGCGCAAAGGAATTTCCGTAACCGCGGTGGTCACGCGAAAGCAACCTCCGGGACTCAAGGCAGCGCGAACGCGATGACGCGGTCGCCGCGGCGGGTGTTGCTTTTGGAGTGCCCGCCGGCCGCGATGACGACGTATTGCTTGCCCTTCCACATGTAAGTCATGGGCGTGGCTTGTCCGCCGGCGGAGATGCGGCCTTTCCAGATCTCCGCGCCGGTCTTCGCGTTGAAGGCGCGCAGGTAATTGTCCATCGCCGCTCCGATGAAGACGAGGCCGCTCGCGGTAACGATGGGGCCGCCGAAGTTTGGCGTGCCCGTCTTGTCGCCCAGCAGATATTGCGAGCCCGGCGCCAGATCGCGCGTCGTGCCCAGCGGCACCTCCCACAGTACGCGGCCGGTGTGCATGTCGATGGCGTGAAGCTGGCCCCAGGGCGGTGGATTGCATGGCATGCCGAGGGGAGAGACCAGCAGCTCGCGCTTCATGCCGTAAGGCGCGCCGGTTTGCGGGGAGACTTCCTTGTGCGGATTGGCCGCTTTGACGCGCGCGAAATCCTTGCGCGGGATCAGCGTGACCAGATGGATCGCGTTCGAGGTGTTGACATAGACGATGTCGTGCGCGGGATCGAACGCCAGGCCGCCCCAGTTCGAGCCGCCGCCGGTGAACGGATAGACGATGGTGCCGTGCAGGCTCGGCGGCGTGTAAAGGCCTTCGTTCAGCGCGCCGGCGATTTTGCGCCGGCACATCCAGCGGTCGATGAAGGTCAGACCGAACGCATCGCTGGGCTTGATCTGGTTCGCCGCCAGCGGCTTGGGCGCAATAGGAAAAGGCTGCGTGGCGGAAAGTTGCTCGCCCGGCACCGCGCCATATTGCGGCACCTTGCGCTCCTCCACCGGAATGATCGGCTTGCCGGTGTCGCGGTCGAGCGTGAACAGCAGGCCCTGCTTGGTCGTCTGCACCACGGCGGGAAGTGTGTGGCCATGCCAGGTGACGCTGGCGAGCGTGGGCTGCGCGGGCACGTCGTAGTCCCACACGTTGTGATGCGTCACCTGGAACGACCACGCCACCTGACCCGTCTCGATGTGGAGCGCCACGACCGAATCGGCGTAGCGGTTGTCGCCGGCGCGCAAGCCGCCGAAGAAATCGGGCGACGGCGAGGAGGTCGGCAGGAACACCAGCCCGCGTTGCTCGTCGACGGACATCGGTGCCCATACATTGGCCGCGCCCGTGCGTGCGGCGCCCGCGCCGGACCAGCTCGCCGCATTGGAGGCGGCGGGCGACTGCGGTATCGGATCGAACGACCATTTGCGCGCGCCGGTCTCGGCATCGAACGCGTTGACCACGCCGCGCACTTCATCGACGCGCTGATTGTCGTCAATCGAGGAGCCGACCACCACGAGTGCGTGGCTCACCACCGGCGCGGAGGTCGTCTGGATCGCGCCCAGGCGGTAATGGCCGATGACGCTGCCGTTCTTGGCGTACTGCACTTCGAGCGTGTACCAGCTGGGCAGCGTCGCTTGGCGCGCGATGATCTTGAGGCGATGCGCCTGGGCGTTGTCGGCCACGGCCGTATAAGCCACCTCAGGCGCGCCGGGCCGCGCTTCGACGGGAATGACGACCGTGCCGTGGTTGCCGAATTGGGCGCAGGGCTTTCCCGTCGCCGCATCCAGCGCAATCAAGCGGCGGTCGAGCGTGTTGAGGAAAATGCGCGCCGCGCAAACCTCTTCCGGTTTTGCCTTGGGGTCTTGCCAGTAAGCCACGCCGCGGCAGGTATCGTCATTGGGATAATCCACATTGGCATCGATCTTCGGATCGAAGCGCCAAAGTTGCTTGCCCGTGCCGGGATCGAGCGCGCTGACTTCGTTGAACGGCGAACAGACATAAAGCCGCCCGCCCGCCAGGATCGGCGTGTCCTCGAACGCCGCGTGATGCATGGCGTCGGCGTGACTCTTCAGATCGCCGGTCGAGTAGAACCACGCGCGCTTGAGATGCGTGACATTCGCGGGCGTGATCTGCGCCGCGGTGGAATAGCGCTGCCCGCCCTGATCTCCGCCGTAATAGGGCCAGCTAGGCTCGGCGGCAATTGCTCCAGAGGACAAGATCGCCAGGGCTGAAGCGAATAGCGAATAGCGAATAGCGAATAGAAAGAATTTGCCCCGCAACCGCCGTCCCCTATTCGCCACTCGTATTCGCCTACTACTTTTCCGCCACGATCTGCTCGCCGGCGATGGCCAGAAGCTCGTCCATCTTGGCGCGGATCGCGGGATTGTCGCGGGCGATGCCCTTGGTGGCGAAATCCCGCGCCACCTTGCGCAGCACATCTTCGTCGCCGGCTTCCTCGAAATCGGCGGCGACGACTTCCTTGGCATAGGCATCCGCGGCCGGGCCTGCCACGCCCATTTCTCCCGCTGCCCACAGGCCCAGAAGCTTGTTGCGGCGCGCCATCACCTTGAAGCGCGTCTCTTCGTCATGGGCGTATTTTGCCTCGGCGCCTTTTTCGCGCGCCTTGAAACTGTCTGCCATCTGCCAACCCCTTGAAATCAATCCGTGAATTGCCATATGCCCCTGCACGGGCCACGCACCTTAGCCAAACCGGGCGCAGGGCGCGACATGCCCACAGTTCCGCGGCAACGGCAACATTGCCGCCCCGGGACCGGATCGCTAAATTGCTGCTCTAGCGGGGGCCTAGAGCCCCCTTTCTCTTTTCAGGCGGAGAAAAGCCCATGAAACGCCGCCGCCAGATCTATGAAGGCAAAGCCAAGATCCTCTATGAGGGGTCGGAGCCGGGCACGCTTATCACCTATTTCAAGGACGACACCACCGCGTTCGACGCCACCAAGAAGGCGGTGCTCGACGGCAAGGGCGTGCTCAACAA
>DASXFK010000145.1:0-28026 GCA_036489635.1 Rhizomicrobium sp.
AAGCCGCCCGGTTGGTAGCGCCTTCCGGGGCTGCGGTGCAAGGCGGCACAAGCGCACCCGCTTTCCCACCCCAACCGAAATTGTCAAGCCGGGAGACGGGGCCGGGGGGCGGACTGGCGCGTCGCCACGCAGAACAGGCGTTGGAAGGGATAGAGCGTGTTGCCGCTCGCGCGCACGGGATAGGCGCGGGCGAGGCGGCGTTTGTATTCGGCGAGGAATGTCTCGCGCTCTTCGCCTTCCAGTGCATTGGAGAAGGGGCGCAGGCCCGTGCCGCTCATCCAGGTGAACACGGCGTCCTCGCCGCTCAGGACCTGCGTGTAAGTTGTCTCCCAGATGTCGAGCGATTTCGCCAGCGGTTCGAGGATGTCGAAATAGGCATCGGGCTTGAGCACCGCGGCGCGGTCGCGGCGGTTTGTCAGCGTCTGCGCCCACGGGCCGTTTTCCGCGAGTTCGTAAAGCAGCGTGTGGCTCGGCTCGCCGAAATTGCACGGTACCTGAAACGCGAACACGCCATCCGTCGCGACCGCAGCGATCAGACGCGGAAGAAGATGTTTGTGATCGCCGATCCATTGCAGCGTGGCGTTGGAATAGACGACGTCGAATGGTTTGTCCGGCGACCATGTCGCGACATCGCCCAACGCGAACTTCGCTTTGACGCCCGAGGCTTTCGCTTGCGCGATCATTTCCGGCGATGAGTCGAGCCCGGTGACATCCGCGTCGGGCCAGCGCTGCGCCAGCAACTCGGTGGAATTGCCCGGCCCGCAGCCGAGGTCGATCACGCGCGCGGGCGCCTCCACCGGAACGCGCGCGAGCAACTCCGCCGCGGGCCGCGTGCGCTCGGCGCCGAATTTCATGTAGGTGTTGGGATCCCAAGCCATCTAGCCCTCGTGATTGGGGATTGTGATACGGAAACGCGTGCCGCTGGCATCGCTGGCGATGAGTTCGATGTCGCCGCCATGCGCGCGCGCCAGATCGCGGGCGATGGCGAGCCCCAATCCTGAACCGCCTGGGCGCGCGGTGCCGGCGAAAGGCTGGAACAGCCGCTCGCGCACTTTCTGTGGAATGCCGGGGCCGTTGTCCGCGATCTCAATGCACACGGCCGCGCCGTCGCGTGTGGCATCCACCGTGACGGTCCCGCGCTCGCCCAGCGCCTCGCGCGCGTTGCGCAGGATGTTGAGGACGATACGATAGAGTTGCTCCGGATCGGCATCCGCCGTCAACGCGGGATCGACGCGATTGTCGAACGAAATGCTCGCGACCGATTCCAGCGCCGCTTCCGCCGCTTCGCCGATCAGGGGCGCGAGATAAAGCCGTCGGCGTTCGGGCGGCGTTTCATCGGCGCGGCCATAGCGCAAGGTGTTGGTCGCCAGCGCCACGGCGTGATCGAGCGAGGACACCAGCCGCGGCACCACGCGTTGCGCGACGGGATCGTCGACGCTGGCGAGGCGGTCCGAGGCGAGTTGTGCGCTGGAGAGAATGTTCCTCAAGTCATGCTGGATTTTCGCCACCGCCGTGCCCAGCGCCGCCAGCCGCGCCTTCTGCTGCAGGAACCCGTAGATGTCTCTCTGCATTCCGGCCAGCTCGCGCTCGGCAATCCCGATCTCGTCCAATCGCGACGAAGGTTGCACAATGCGCGCGGGATCTTCCGGGTTCTCGTGGAAGCTTGTCATCGCGCGCGTCAGATTTCCCATCGGCCGCACGAACACCAGATAAAGGCTGATGAACACCAAAAACGCGCTGGCGAATGACAAAAGCAATCCGAGCAGCACGATCCGCCGCGCATAGCGGATCAGCGCCTTGCGGATCGGCGCTTCGCCGACGATGACTTCCACCGTCTGGGCGCCTTTGATGCGCGTGGCGGAAATGACGTGCAGAATGCGGTCACCGTGCGAGAAAGCACAATCGAGCGCCTGAACCATCTCGCCGAAAAGGCTCTCGTGCGTCAGATCGATGGTGGCGTCGATCTTCGTCGGCATCTCGTCGACGAGGAAGAGTTCGCGCTGGTCGGCGCGCCTCAGCATCACCGCCGCCGCGCCCGCGCGCGTCAGAAGCTGCCGGCGCAGCGCGGCCGAAAGCTGGTTCCCGCCCGGTTCGGTGAAGGGCAGGATGGCTAGTTCGGCCGTCTCGATGTGGTTCTGCAGCAGGCTGGTGTGATAGCGCGCCAGCGTGGGCACGAAGATCAGCACCTCCGTCACCAGCACATAAAGAAGGGTCAAAAGCAGCAGACGGCCGGAGAGGCTATGGCCCACCAGCCGCCACCCGCCTTTTGCCGCTTTGCCTAGCCGTCCCGCCATGGCCGCAAGCTTAGACCATCCGGGAATTGAGGCAGGCAAGCGGCCCCGGCATGGCGGCGTTGACAGGTCCGGGCGGCCTATCTAGAAGCACCCCTCCCTAGCCTGAAGCCGGAGTCTGGCCATGAAACGCCCCTATCAGCCGAGCAAGATCGTGCGCAAACGCCGCCACGGATTCCGCTCGCGCATGGCGACGGCAGGTGGTCGCAAGGTGCTGGCCCGCCGCCGCGCCCACGGCCGCAAGAAGCTTTCGGCCTAAGCGTCCCGCGCCCGCAGATGGGCGAGAAAATCACCATGAATCACCTGCGAAAACGCGCCGATTTCCTGCGCGCCCAGAAGGGCGTTCGCCGTTCCGCCGGATGCTTAACATTGGAATGCTGCGCCACGCCGCAGGGTGTTGGCGGGGGGGGAATCCGCGTCGGGTTCACCGCCAGCCGCAAGGTGGGCAATGCGGTGGCGCGAAACCGGGCAAAACGCAGGCTCCGCGCCGCGGCTGCGGCTCTGCTTCCCCTTTTAGCCAAAGAGGGCAATGACTATGTTCTCGTCGCGCGGCGAGACACGGTGGCCAGGCCATATCCGGCCCTGCTTAAGGATTTGGAAGCCGCACTTTGCGCCGCCCATGACAGGCTGGCGCCTCTAAGTGAGCAACAGGCGAAAGGTTCATCGTGACGGTTCCGCAGACATCGCTGCTCAGACGCGCGGGCGTCGCGGTGCTTGTTGCGCCGATCCGTTTCTACCAGCTCTTTGTGGGACCGCTGCTGCCGCCCGCCTGCCGCTTCGAGCCGACCTGTTCGGTCTATGCCATAGAAGCGCTGCGCACACATGGCGCATGGAAGGGCTCGGCGCTCGCCGGGCGCCGCTTGTTGCGCTGTCATCCTATCAAATGGCTCGGCGGTTCGGCCGGCTTCGATCCCGTTCCTCCTGCCAGATAGAGTCCCATGTTCGACAACAACCGCAATCTGATCGTCGCTGTCCTGCTTTCGGCCGCCGTGCTGTTCGCCTGGCAGTATTTCGTCGCTGCGCCGCAGATGAAGGCGGAGCAGGCCCATCACGCGTTGCTGGCGAAGAAAGAGCATCATGCGTCCACGCACGCGGCGAGCGCATCGGGCGCACCGAGCCATGTGGCGGGCGCCGCCGTCGCCGCCGCGCACATGTCGCGCGAGCAGGCGCTGAAGGCCGGCGGCGCGCGCGTCGCCATCGACACGCCGTCAGTGGACGGCTCGCTGCTACTCAAGGGCGCGCGCTTCGACGATCTGCGGCTGAAGTGCTATCACGAAAATGCCGGCACGGGCGAAGGCTGCGGCGCGCACGACCCGAAGAATCCCGAAATGATTCTTCTGTCGCCTGCCAACACCAGTTTTCCGTACTACGCCGTGTTCGGCTGGGTGGCGGCACCGGGCAGCGGCGTAAAGGTGCCCGACGACAATTCCGTGTGGAAGGCGCCCAGCGATGCGGTGCTGACGCCCGCGACGCCCGTCACGCTGACCTGGAACAACGGCAGCGGCCTCGTTTTCTCGCGCCGGATTTCCGTCGACGACAAGTTCATGTTCACGGTCAAGGACAGCGTCGCCAACAACAGCGGCACGAGCGTGACGCTTTATCCTTTCGCGTATGTCGCGCGCGTCGGCGTTCCGGTGACGAAGCATTTCTGGGCGGTGCATGAAGGCTTCGTCGGCATCGCCAACGGCACCCTGACCGACGCGAATTATACCGATTTCAAGGACAACAAGCCACCGATCACGTTCCAATCGACGGGCGGTTGGGCCGGCATCACCGACAAATACTGGATGACCTCCGTCATCCCGCCGCAGGACGAGGCGTTCAACGGCAGCTATGCGGTAAGCCCGGACGGCGGCACAAAATCGTATCAGGCTGACTATCGGCTTAACGCGCGCAGCATCGCGCCGGGCGCCTCGACCACCATTGCCCAGCGTCTCTTTGCCGGCGCCAAGGATGTCCAGCTTTTGCGCGCCTACCAGAAGCAAGGCATCGAGCAGTTCCATATGGCGGTGGATTGGGGCTGGTTCTGGTTCTTCACCCAGCCGATCTTCTGGCTGCTCGATTTGTTCTACAAATTTTTCGGCAATTTCGGCATCGCCATCATCCTGCTGACGGTTTCGATCAAGGCGATCTTTTTTCCGCTCGCCGATACTTCCTACCGCTCGATGAGCAAGATGAAAAAGCTGCAGCCGCAGATGGAAAGCATCAAGCAGCGCTTCGCCGACGACAAGGTGCAGCAGCAACAGGAAATCATGGCGCTCTACAAGCGCGAGAAGATCAATCCGGTCTCGGGCTGCCTGCCGATGCTGCTGCAGGTGCCGGTGTTCTTCTCGCTTTACAAGGTGCTGCTTGTCACCATCGAGATGCGCCACGCGCCGTTGTTCCATGGCGCGTGGATTCAGGATCTGTCGGCGCCCGATCCCACGACGTTCTGGAATTTCTTCGGCCTGTTCCCGTGGCATACGCCGAGTTTCGTTCCGGCCTATCTCAGCATTGGCATCCTGCCGGTGATCATGGGATTCTCGCAGTTCATCACCACCAAGATGAATCCGGCGCCCGCCGATCCAATTCAGGCCAAGATGTTCACATACATGCCGCTGATCTTCACCTTCATGATGGCGTCGTTCCCTGCGGGACTGGTGCTCTATTGGACGTGCAACAATCTGCTTTCCGCGCTCCAGCAATATGTGGTGATGAGGCGGCAGGGGGTAGAAGTGCATCTGTTCAACAATCTGAAAATCCCGGCGCTGACGCGGCTGCTCGGCAAGCCGGATTCCAAGCCGGCGGGCGAGTGAGCGAACGCGGGCAATTCGAAACCGCGCGCAAGCTGTTCGCGGGGGATTGCGATTTCTTCGCTGGCGCCACGACGCCCGAAATGTTTCCGCCGGGCCGGTTGCCGGAAATCGCGTTCGTTGGGCGCTCCAACGCGGGCAAGTCGAGCCTCGTCAACGCACTCACCTGCAGGAAGACGCTGGCGCGCGTTTCCAACACGCCGGGCCGCACGCGCCAGATCAACTTCTTCGACCTCGGGCACAAACTGATGCTGGTGGACCTGCCCGGCTACGGCTTCGCGCAGGCTTCCAAGGCCATGGCGCAAGAGTGGCAGGGGCTGATCCTGGATTACCTGCGCGGGCGCGCGCAACTGAAGCGGGTGATGCTGCTGATCGATGCGCGGCGCGGCGTGATGGACACCGACCGCCAGGCGATGAGCATCCTCGACAAGGCGGCGGTTTCCTATGCGGCAGTTCTCACCAAGATGGACAAACTGAAACCTGCCGAATGTGACGCCGCTGTCACCGCACTCACCGCCGAGTTCGCCAAGCAGATCGCGGCCTATCCTGAAACCTTCGCAACGTCTGCGGACGCGAAGACGGGGCTCGATCCGCTCCGCGCGCACATTGCCGCGCTGGCCGCTCGCTAGCTTCTGCGCTATAAGCCGAAAAATAGCGGGACAGGGTGGAATGGCGCTGCAGGACGACACGGGCCTAGACAGGAACATGCGCGTGCTTGCGCGTTGGCGTTCCACCGCCCGCGTCCTTGTCGAGGCGCTGCCATACATCCTGCGCTATGACGGCCGCACGCTGGTGGTGAAGTATGGCGGTCACGCCATGGAAGGCGGCGTGGCCTCGCAGAATTTCGCGCAAGACATCGTCCTGATGAAGCAGACCGGCATCGCGCCGGTGGTGGTTCATGGCGGCGGCCCGCAGATCGGCGCGCTGCTCAAGCGGCTGGCGATTCCGTCCACCTTCGTCGATGGATTGCGCGTCACCGACAAGGCCGCAATGGAAGTTGTCGAGATGGTGTTGTCGGGCACTATCAACAAGGAGATCGTCACCGGCATCAACAGCGCCGGCGGGCGCGCGGTGGGACTGTCCGGCAAGGACGGCAATCTGGTCGTGGCGCGCAAGCTCGAGCGCTACAGGATCGATCCCAGCACGCTGCAAAGTACGCTGGTCGATTACGGCTTCGTCGGCGAGCCGGAGAAAGTCGATCCGGAAGTTCTGCGCAACATCATCGCCTCCGGATTGATTCCGGTGATCGCGCCCATCGGCGTGGGCATCGCCGGCGAGACCTACAACATTAACGCCGATACGGTCGCCGGATCGGTCGCCGGGGCGATGAACGCGGCGCGCCTTCTGCTACTCACCGACGTGGCCGGCGTGCTCGACCGCGACGGCAAGCTCATCCCGCGGCTGACGACGGCCGAGGCGCGGCGGCTGATTTCGGAAGGCACGATCTCGGGCGGCATGATCCCCAAGATCGAGACGGCGATCGCGGCGGTGAACTCGGGCGTCGAGGGCGCGGTCATTCTCGACGGGCGCATTCCCCATGTGCTGCTTCTCGAATTGTTCACCGAGCACGGCGCCGGAACGATGATCACCGACACATGAACGTTTCGGCGCGATTCTTCTGCGCCGCCATCTGCGTCGCGGCGGCGTTGGCGGCCACGCCGGCAAGCGCGGCGCTCACCGTCTGCAACCAGACGAGCTACGTGATCGATGCCGCCATCGGCTATCAGGCGAAAACCGAGGCGATCACGCAAGGCTGGGCACGCATCATTCCGGGCAAGTGCGCCAACATCTTTCCCGCGCCGCTGACCTCTGCGGCCTATTATCTTTACGCGCGCTCGTCGCAAGTCCATTCGGGCCCGGCGCGCGAATGGGGCGGCAAGGTCCGGCTCTGCGCCAAGACGGCCGATTTCGTGGTGCATCAGCCGCTGATCATGGACACCTGTCCCGACGATTCCTTCATCATGCCGTTCTCGCGCATCGAGACGCACGGCAAAGCGAACTGGACGATGACGCTCACCGAACAGCCGGCCATCACGTCGTTCGACCTGGCGCGGCAGGCGGGCATTGTGCGGCTGCTGATCGATTCCGGCTACAAGATCACCGATGCGAAATCCGCGTCCGGCGCGCTCGCGAGTTTCTACAAGCGTATGAAACTCAATCCGGGCGTCAGCGTCGCGGACCTGTTCGACGCGCTGCAAACCGCCGCGCGCAAATCCGCCGCGCCCACGGGCTATTCGATCTGCAACGACGGGGCCACGGAAATCTACGCCGCTATCGGAATGCAGGACGGCGGTGCGTTGCTGTCGCGGGGCTGGTGGAAAGTGACGCCGGGCAGTTGCGCCAGGGCGCTGACCAAGCCGCTCTCCTACGACAAGGTTTATCTGCTGGTGGAGAGCCACACCAATCCCAAGCTAGTCAGCGGCCCGGAAAAATTCTGCGTTGCCGACATAGAATATGAGACGCCGCAGCGCACGGACTGCGCGGCAAAGGGCCTAAGCGAGGCCGGATTCGCCGTCACCGCGACCAGGGGCTTGACGGGCTATGCGGCCCATATCGGCAATGGCGGATTGCTGCCGCAGCCGGCTCAGATGCCGAAATAGTCCAGATGCCACCGCATCTCGTCTTCGCTCATGGGAAAATCGATGCCCGCACGCGCCGGGAGCAATTCGCTCGCCTTCAGGCGCAGGACGTAGCGCTGGATCTTGAACGCGGCGCGCATGCTGAGGCCGGCGCGCCACACCAGCGCGGTTACCGGCCGGGCCGTCGCGGTCTGCAGCACACGCTGCACAACCTCAAGGGGCGCGCGCGCGAGAAAAGCCAGCGCCGCGGCGACCTGATCGCGATGGCCCGACTCGGCCGCCGCTTCGACAAAGCCGTCGTCGAGCTTGCCGGCGCGGAACAGCGCTTCCACGTTGATTTTCGGATGGTCGGGCGCGTCGTCGGTGTCGCCTTCGTCGATCCGCGCCCGCATGCGCTGGTTGAGCTGCTGGCGCGTCTTGTCGTCGAGCGATTGCCGCTCGGACAGCTTTTCGATCAGCGCGCCGCTGACGAAGCCCGCGATGCGCCGGATCGCCCGTTGCGAAAGATCGCCGCGCAACACCAGCGGCAGATGCCAGGCGCGCACTTTGGCGGCGTGATCGACGATCTTGTCCAAGGTGCGCTGTCGGATCTGCGCCTGCGAATTCGAAAGCAATTCCGCCACGGCCGGCACATCCAGCGCCACCGCGATGGCTTCCGAAACGCTGGCGCCCAGCGGTCGGCGGCGGGCAATGGCCGTGAGCGCGAAGCGCGCCTGCGCCGTGGTGATGATGTCCAGCAGATCGGCGTCTGAAAGCAGCGGCGAATATTCGAGGATCGGCGCGGACACCTGCTCGACATCGCGAGCCAGCGCGCGGATCACGCGCCTGGGCACGCAATCCAGCGATTTGATCTCCTGCGCCAGCACCGCGCGCACCCGCGGCAGCGCATCCTTCGCCAGCCGTTCCAAGGTTTCGATGGTCAGCATCCGCAGCTTTTTGCTCTGCTCGCGCGAAAGCTGCGGCATCAGCCGGCCAATCTTGCGCGCGAGTTCTGTGCGCACCTCATCGTCGGTATCGTCGGCGAGCAGGCGGTTGGCATGAGCGGGCGTCGATGGATTGGCGGCGACCGCGCGGCGTGCCTCGTCCGATCCTTCGCGCGCCAGAAAGAACAGCGATTCCGGCGGCGCATCGGCGCGCCCAGCAAGCTGCGCGCGCGCGGTCCGGTCGCGTTCTTCCAGAATGCGCAGCACGTCGTCCCGGCTCAACAGCTCGGGCAGGTCTTTGCGATCAGGCCGCATGTTTCCCCGCTTGCCGCCAGTCTGGCTTTGTCCGCGTTAAGGGCCGTTAAAGAGTTTTGGTTAGCAAACGGTCGCTTGCTTAACGGATGTCCTTCGCCCATCTTCGCCGCCATGCCGCAAGCACGCACCAAAGCCCTGCAAGCGCCGGATTTCTGCGGAATCGACGCCTGGATTTTCGATCTGGATCATACGCTTTACACCCTCGACGCCGCGCAGCAGGCGGCGATGGAAGAGCGCATTTGTGTTTTCGTGCAGCGCCATTTCGGCATCGCGCGCGATCCCGCCTGGGAGATCCAGAAGCGCTATCTGCGCGACTATGGCAGCACGCTGGGCGGCCTCACGCGCCATCACGGCGTCGATCCGGATGCCTATCACGACGCGGTCAACGACATCGATGCGATGCGGCTGGCCCCCACCGCGGAACTGCGCGCCGGTCTTGCGCGCCTGCCGGGCAAGCGGCTGGTCTTCACCAACAATTGCGGGCGCTATGCCCATGCCGTGCTTGAGCGCCTGGCGGTTGACGATCTGTTCGAAGCCGTCATCGACGCGCGCGCGATCCATCATGTGCCCAAGCCCGATCCGGCCGCTTACGACACATTGGTGGCGCTGGGTGGTTTCGATCCCTCCAGGGCGGTGCTGTTCGACGACAGCATGCGCAACCTCGTTCCCGCGCATGCGCTGGGCATGCGCACGGTGTGGTTCAACAACGGCATGGGCCAGTCGCATTGGCGGGTCGCGGCGCCGGAGCTTCACATCGACCATGAAACCGGCGATCTTGCCGCCTTCCTTCAAAGCATCAGGATCGCCCCATGAACGAAAGCCGCATCATCGACGAAGCCTGGGAGCGGCGCGACACGTTGAATGCCCAGACGAAGGGCGACGTACGCAGCGCGGTGGAGGCGGCGCTGGCGCAACTCGATGCCGGCGAAGTGCGCGTCGCCGAAAAGCACGGCGGCGAATGGCATGTGCATCAATGGCTGAAGAAAGCCGTGCTGCTGTCGTTCCGTCTTGCCGACATGAAGCCGATCGCCGGCGCGCCCGGCGAGGCGCATTGGTGGGACAAGGTCGCGTCCAAATTCGTCGGCTGGGACGAAGCGCAATTCCGCAGCGCCGGATTCCGCGCGGTGCCGGGCGCAGTGGTGCGCCACTCGGCGTTCATCGCCAAGGGCGTGGTGTTGATGCCCTCATTCGTGAATGTCGGCGCCCATGTCGGCGAGAACACGATGGTCGATACCTGGACCACCATCGGCTCCTGTGCGCAGATCGGAAACAACTGTCACATCTCCGGCGGCGTCGGCATCGGCGGCGTGCTGGAACCCGTGCAAGCCGCGCCGGTGATCGTCGAGGACAATTGCTTCATTGGCGCGCGCTCGGAAGTGGCCGAGGGCGTGGTGGTGGGCGAGGGCTCCGTGCTGTCGATGGGCGTTTATCTGGGGCAATCCACCAAGATCGTGGACCGCGCCACCGGCGAGATTTTGTACGGCCGCGTGCCGCCCTATTCGGTGATCGTTCCGGGAAACTTGCCTCAAGGCGAAGGCAGGCCATCGCTTTATTGCGCGGTGATCGTCAAGCGCGTGGACGAGCGCACCCGCGCCAAAACCTCCATCAACGAGCTGCTGCGCGATTGATCACCAGCGTTTGGAGATGCCGACATAGGCCTGCGTATCGGGCGTGTTCCGGTTCAGGCCGAAATTCACGCCGACGTCGAATTGCAGATCCTTCGTCGCCGGAGGCTGCCAGGTGGCGGCAAAATCCGCGGAGTACTGGTTCACCGAACCGGCGGGGACCCGATCGAAATTGCTCCACACTTCGCCCGAAAGCGTGACGCTCGAGGAGACCGCGTAGGTCAGGCCCACCGGCATCTGGAATGACGCGTGATGCCCATCGTCGAGCGCGTTCTTCAGGACATCGAGTTCCGGCGTCACCGAGAGCGACAGCACGTCCGACAAGCCGAACTGCATCGGCAGCGGCAGGCCGCCTTCGAACGCGCCATTGCCTATCTCGTCGGACGCGGTGGGAAGCTTCACGTATGGATCGATCGCGAATCCGAAATCGCCGCCCGCATTGCCGGCGAAGTTCATCTTGAAATGCGCGACCAGGTCGCCGAAACCCGAGAATGTCTGACGCAGATGCGTCTTGGCGTCGTGAACCGTGATCTCAACCAGCGGTGCGAAGCTCAATTCGACATCCGTGTTGTCGGTGAGACCAAGGCGCAGATTGGGATTGGTATAGACATAGGTGTCGGTCGTCACACCGTCTTCGTGGTCGAAGGTGGCGTTGAAGATGTCGGATTCGATCTGCAGATGTCCCGCATCGATGGTGCAGGGGCCGGTGTTCTTGGTCGGACGATCGGTGCAGAAAGGCCGCAAGGCGCTGTCCGGCACCGGATCGGACAGCGAATAATCGTCGGCTTGCGCCGCTCCGGCGAACAGAACGCGCGCAAGCATGCTTGCGCCGCACAAGGAAGCTTTCATGGTCCGCCTCAGTTGCGCGCGTGACTCAGCACTTCTTCGAGCTTTATGCCTTGCTTGGTGAGCATCGCGATCAGCATGTCGTTCTGCTGCGACAGATGATCGAGAATAACCTCGATCTCCTGTTCCGCCTTGATGTTCACTTCCAGATCGTGCTCGGCGCGGGCTTCGGATTGGCGGCCCTGGATGTTCTGCCCCACCATGATCAGCGGCATGAGCAGAATCTGGATCATGTTGGAGATGAACAGCCAGAAGACGAAGCCCATCGGCGGATCGAAGCGCAGCTTTTCCGGCGCCAGGAAATTCCAGCCCAGCCACAGCGCCGTCCAGACGAAGATGAGAAGGAAAAAGCCCATCGTGCCGACATTGTTGGTGATCCACACCGCCGCCTTGTCGAGCGGGGTCATCTTGTCCCGGGTTTCCTTGTAAGTGTTCTTCAGCGGCAGGCTCTTGCGGATCTCCGCGATCCGTTTGTGCAAGTGCTGCGGATGCAAGGCTGCGCTCATCGGTCTGCCCCCAAACACGGCCGGACGCTAATCCAAGATTCGGCGCAAATCCATAAGGCGAAGGCGCTTGTCGCTTGCCCAGGCGCGTGCTTCAACGCGGGCAGAAGTGGAGCATCCATGAGCCAGCCCCCGCGCATTCCACCCCTCGCCGACGCCGAGATGAACGCGGCGCAGCGCGAGCTCCTCGAACCGTTCCGCCAGGATGGCCGCGTCGACAATGTGTTTCGCACCCTGGCGCGGCATCCCGATCTGATGAAGCGCTGGCTGCCATTCGCGCGCCATGTGCTGTCCAAATCGACGCTCGGTCCACGCGAGCGGGAAATCGTTATTCTGCGCGCGGGCTATCTGTGTAGGGCGGAGTATGAGTGGGCCCAGCATGTGCTGCTGGGCAAGCGCCGGGGCCTTAGCGAGTCCGACATCGCCGCGATCGTGGCCGGGCGTGGGATTTCGCCGAAGGAAGATTTCCTGTTGACCGCCGCCGACGAACTTCACAAGGAGGCGCGCATTTCGGACACGACGTGGAAAGCGCTGTCGGCGCATTATAGCCGCGAGCAACTCATCGACATCATCTTCACCTTCGCGCAATACACGCTGGTTTCGATGTTCCTGAACAGCGCCGGCGTCGAGGTGGACGATTACCTCAAGGGCGGCTACCCGAAGCTGCCGGATTAGAACTTCACCCGCACGCCGCCATAGAACGCGCGTCCGATGGACGGGCTGTAAGTGCGCGGATTGGTGAGCGAAACGCTCGGCGGCAAACCATCGAGTTCGGTGAACGCGCCATAGCTGTAATAGCGCCGATCGAACAGGTTCTCGATCTCGCCAAAAAGCTCGAAGCCGCGCGCGAGCGTGTAAGACGTATGCAGGCCGACGGTGGTGTATCCCGGCAATTTCGATTCCTGGTTGGATTGGTCGCCGGCCAGATACATCCCGCTCTGCACGCGCAGATCGGCGCCGACGCGCCACGCTTGCGTGACCAGATACTCGCCGGTGAGCGTCACGCGATTCTTCGGCATGAGCGGCAGCGTATCGCCGGGATGCACGAAGATGTTATCGTCCTTGTTTGCGGCAGGGCTGTCCGACGATAGCGTCAGATCGTTGCGGAACGTGGCATCGAGGTAGCTGTAAGAGAGTCCAAGATGCCAGTGTGCTTCGGTGTAGCCGATGCTCGCATCGAGACCCTGATGGCGTGTGGTGCCGGCGTTCTGAAAATAGCCGAAGCCATTCACGTCTGTTGAGAGGAGCAGAACGTCGTCCGCCACCTCGTCGCGATAGATGCCGAGATTCCAATCGACGATGCCGTTAGCCGCGGGGAATTTCCCGCGCAGGCCCGCTTCGTAATTGCGCGATACCACCTGCTTCAGCGTCGGATCGGAGACGAGGAATGTATCCAGCAGGCAAGGGGACGCGGGATTTGCGCAGGAGAGTTCGCCCGCGGTGGGCGCGCGGTTGGACTCCGAGTAGCCGGCATAGGCTGTGGCAAACGGCGCGAGTTTATAAGTAAGCCCGATGCCCGGATTGAAATGCGTGAAGCTGTGCTGCCCGTTCAGCGCGGTGCCGAGCCGGTCATGCAGCGTGATGTCGGCGATGTTGAGCCGTCCGCTCAAGGTCCACGTCAGCGCCGGCGTGATGTCGAAGCTGTCGAGCGCATAGACGCCGCTATAGGCGTTGTCGCCGTTGACCCAAACCGGTTCCTCGATGGGCGGTTTCGCGGTAGGGCTCTTGGCCTGATCGATGACGATGCCCGCGCCCGCCACGCGCAAATCCGGCAACAGCGCGCCGAGCTCGCCATAAGCGGTGTAATCGGTGCTGCCATGATCGTAGGAGGCGCCGGCGACGAAGTTGTTGGGATGATCGAACAGCCTCGCCTGCGAGGAAATCTCGAACGCGGTGCCATAGCTTTGCGTGTCCGTCATGGTGTGATCGGTTTCGCCCGGGGTGGCGCCGGCCGGCAATTCGCTCACAGCAACTGGATGGCCGCTCTCGTCATAGAGCGCATCGCCGGGGAATTTGTTGTGGCCTTCGAGACAAAACTCCGTTCGCGCGTTCTTGCAAGCTTCGACATCCGTCGTATTGCCGTCGATCAAATGCTGCTCGAAGTGCCGGTAATACGCGTTGCCGCTGATATGCCAGTCGCCGCCCAGCGCGTAAGTGCCGTGAAGCTGAGCCAGCTCCATCTCATTCTGAATCGCCTGCGGATAGGTGAAAACGGATTTCGGATCGACGGCCAGCATCTGCACCGGCGTCGGCCCCACCGCGTGAATATCGTTCAGCGCCGCGCCCACGGACAGATGGATTGTGGCCCTGCCAGCCTCATAGCCGAGATCGGCGTAGCCTTGCTCGAGCTGCGTCGGCGACTGATCGCGAAAGCCATCGTCGTGCAGCGCCGAGGCGCCGGCATACAATCCGACATCGCCCCATTGCGCACCATATTGCGCATTGCCGCCGATATTGCCGTAGGAACCGCCGGAGATTTGCGCTTCGCGGCCCTGAAAATCGAAACCGTCTTTCATGTCGAGCGAGACCGCGCCGCCTAGCGCGTTCAGCCCGAACACGGGATTGCCGCTTTCCAGCGTTAGCCGATTGACGGCGAATTCGGGCACAAGATCCCAATTCACGCCGTCGCCGAATGCTTCGTTCAGCCGCACGCCATTCTGATAAACCGCGATGCCTTCCGCGACCCCGGAAATCGGCGACGCCTCGAAACCGCGATAGACCAGATCGGGTTGAAACTGGCTGCCCTGCTCGTCGTTGAGCGACACATCGGTAAGCTGGGTCGCCAGCAGATTGGGCAGTACATCGCTCTGGCGGTCCTCGTCCAGTTGCGCCACCGAAACGCTCTGCACCTGCCCTGGCATCTTGTCGGGATCGATCCCGCCGGCGGAAAGCGGGCTAGCGGTTACCACCACCGTTTCGATTCCTGCGTAGGCAGCAGGCCTACAGAAAAACGCACTTGCGAAAACTACGCTTGCGGCCAGTCGCCTCATGGAGAACTCGCGGATTTGCGGCCGAAAACCGCGTGTTTGACGTTGCGACGCACTGCCCGAAGGAGCAAATAGATGGCAGGTCTGGCCGTTCCAGGCAAAGCAGCATTTTTGGACTGGAATATGGATCGCTGGGTTCAGCGCATAGAGCAACTGTCCAAATCGGTGCTGTGTGCGTTCGTTCTGCTGCTCACGGCCTTCATCGGCTTTTTCGATTTCATCGCCGGCATCGACGTGTCGCTGTCCGCGTTCTACCTGCTGCCCGTGGCGATTGCGGCGCGCTTTGTCGGCCCGGCTTTTGCACTCGTCGTTTCGGCCCTGAGCGTGGCGGCATGGATCGGCGGCGACCTAATCATCAATCCGGGGTTCTGGGACGGCTTCACGCTTAGCTGGAACATTGTCATCCAGTTCACCTCTTACGCGGTCGTGGTGATGCTAATCACCAATCTGCGCAATCTGCGCGGCGCGCTCGAGATACGGGTGCGCCAGCGCGCCCAGGCGCTCACCCGCGAAATCGCCGAGCGCGAGCGGCTGGAGCGCGAGCTGCTCTACGTCAGCGAGCGCGAGCAGCGCCGCATCGGCCAGGACCTGCATGACGGTCTGTGCCAACATCTGGCGGGCACAGCGCTCGCGGCCCAGGTGGTGAGCGACAAGATCGCCGGCCGCAAGCCGATTGACGTGCGCGACGCGGCCAATGTCGTGGAGCTGATCGAGGAAGGCATCCAGCTCGCGCGCGGCATGGCCAAGGGACTCAATCCGGTCGAGATGAACGCCGACGGGCTGATGCAATCGCTGCAGGAATTCTCCGGCACGGCGAGCGAGATGTTCCGCGTTTCCGTGCGGTTCGAATGCGACTCGCCGGTGCTCATCCGCGACGAAAGCGTGGCCGAGCATCTCTACCGCATTGCGCAGGAGGCCGTGGGCAACGCGATCAAGCACGGCAAGGCGAACACGATCGTCATCCAGTTGAGCGCGGTGGAGGAGGGCTTTCTGCTGCGCATCCAGGACGACGGCGCGGGAATTCCCGATCCGCTTCCGGCAAATAGCGGCATGGGCCTTCGCATTATGGCCAACAGAAGCCACGTCATCGGCGCCAGCTTTTCGGCGCGCGCCGACTCGGCAGAGGGCGGCACCGTGGTCACCTGCCTCATTCCCTTCACAACCCGAAGCGAGCCAGTGTCATGAACGACGCAAAAGTCTTTATCGTCGACGATCACCCGCTGGTGCGGGAATGGTTGACCAATCTCATCAAGCAGCATCCCGGCTTGGCGGTCTGCGGCGAAGCGGCGACGGCGGCCGAAGCGGTGTCCGCCATCGCGGCGACCAGGCCCGATGTCGCCATCGTGGATATCTCGCTGCGCAACGGTTCGGGCCTCGATCTCATCAAGACGCTCAAGGCGCTGCATCCCAACACCGCGATCATCGTGCTGTCGATGCACGACGAACGGCTCTATGCGGAGCGCTCGCTGCGCGCCGGCGCGCGCGGCTACATCATGAAGCGCGAGACGACGCGCAACGTGATTTCCGCGATCCGCCAGGTGCTCGACGGCAAGCTCTATGTCAGCTCGGACATGGCGGCGTATTTCGCCGAGAAGTTCGTGGACGGCAAGCCGCCGACGGGCGAATCCTCCATCGAACAGTTGAGCGACCGCGAGCTTGAGGTCTTCCAGCTTCTCGGCCAGGGGCGCGAGACGCGCGACATCGCCAACTCGCTCAACATCTCGATCAAGACCGTGCAGGCCTATTGCGCGCGCATCAAGGAGAAGCTCAAGCTCGCCAATGCCAGCGAATTGCTGCGCGAGGCGGTACGCTGGTACGAGAATCGCGCCGGGCTGTGAAACTTATTCCGCGGGTGCGGGAGGCGCATCGCCGAGAAGCTTTGCATAGAAACGGTCCCAGCGGCGCTTCCAGCGCAGCCGGGCGCGGTCGAGATACAGATAGATCACCGGCGTCGTGTAGAGCGTGAGCACCTGGCTCACCAGCAATCCGCCGACGATGGCGATGCCGAGCGGCTGACGCAGCTCCGAACCGGCGCCGAAGCCGATGGCCAGCGGCAGCGCTCCCAATATGGCCGCGAAGGTCGTCATCATGATGGGGCGGAAGCGCAGCACGCAGGCTTTGTAGATCGCGTCGCGCGAGTTCAGATTTTCCGCGCGTTCCGCATAAAGCGCGAAGTCGATCATCATGATCGCGTTTTTCTTGACGATGCCGATGAGCAGGATGACGCCGATGGCGGCGATCAGGCTGAACTCCGTTTTCGTGACGAGCAGCGCGAACAACGCGCCGACCCCCGCCGAAGGCAGGGTGGACAAAATCGTCAGCGGATGGACGTAGCTCTCATAGAGGACGCCCAGCACGATGTAGATTGCCAGGATCGCCGCCACGATCAGAAGCAGCAGATTGCCGAACGCCTGCTGGAATAGTTTCGCCGTGCCCGCCGACGCCGCATGGATGGCAATCGGAACATGCAACTGGTTCATGGTGCGCTGAATGGCCTGCGTCGCCTGGCCCAGCGAATAGCCTGGAGCCAGGTTGTAAGAGAACGTCGTCGCCACGAACGGGCCTTGATGGTTGACCGCCAGCGGCGTGCTTCCGGGACCGTAGGAGGTGAAGGCGGCCAGGGGGATCATCTGTTCCTGGCTGGTGCTGACGGCGGCGCCCGTCGAGGTGCCGCCGCGCGCGCTGTTGGTGAGCGCATTGAGCTGCTGGTTGCGCAGTGCGTTGCCGGCCACGCTGGAAGCGGTCGCCGCCGTCGCGGACGACAAAACCGTCGTGCCGGCAACGGCCGCGGTCGCTTGCGCCCCCGACACCGCGCCGCCCGACGTGCTGACATAGATATCCTTGAGCGTATCGGGGTTCTGCCAGAATTCGGGCGCCACCTCCATCACCACATGATACTGGTTTTGATCTTCGTAGATGGTGGAAACCTGGCGCTGGCCGAAGGCATCGTAGAGCGTGTTGTCGATGTTTGTGGTGTTGACGCCGAGCCGCGCGGCGGTCTGCCGATCGATCTTCAGATCGACTTCCAGGCCCTTGTCCTGCTCGTCTGAATTGACATCGTCGAGCTCCGGCACGTTCTGCAGGGCGGCGGTGATCTTGGGCACCCATTCGTTCAACTCATCCAGCGTGTCGGCTTGCAGGGTGTATTGATAGGTGCCGTTGCCTTCGCGGCCGCCGGCGCGGATATCCTGTGCGCCGCGCAGGAAAAGCCGCGCCCCGGCGATGAAGCCGAGCTTGCTCTCCAGGCGGTGAACGACATCGTCCGTCGTAAGTCCCGGCCGCTGGTCCCCGGGCTTCAACTGCACAAACACACGCGCCGAATTGGCCGCATTGCTGCGCCCGCCGCCACCGCCAGTGAAGCCGACGACGCTGTCCACTGCGGGATCCTTGGTGATGACGTTCACGAAGGTGCTGAACTTCTTTTCCATCGCCTGGAACGAGATGCTCTGGTCGGCACGGATGCTGCCGAAGATGTCGCCGGTGTCCTCGCTGGGGAAGAAACCCTTGGGCACGATGCCGTAGAGGTAGAAATTCAGCACGATGGTGATGGCAAGGATGAATAGGATGGTGCCCGGGTTGTCGAGCGTCCAGGCCAGCGAGCGCCGGTAGATTTCCAGCGCACGGTCGAACACCCGTTCCGACTGGCGCAGCAGCCAATTCTGCCGTCCCGGCGGCTTGTGAAGATCGAAGATGGAGCACAGCATCGGCGTGGTGGTGAGCGAGACGATGAGCGATATGACGATCGCCGTCGCCAGCGTCACCGCGAATTCCTGGAAGAAGCGTCCGACGATTCCGCCCATTAGCAGAATGGGCAGGAACACGCTGATCAGCGACAGGCTCATCGACAGAACCGTAAAGCCCACCTCGCGCGAGCCCAGCAGCACGGCCTGCAGCCGCGGCATCCCGGCTTCGATGTGGCGCGTGACGTTCTCCAGCACGACGATGGCATCGTCGACCACGAAGCCGGTAGCGACGGTGAGCGCCATCAGCGACAGATTGTCGAGCGTGTAATTCAGCATGTACATCACGCCGAATGTGCCGACGAGCGACAGTGGCACCGCGATGGACGGAATGATGGCGGCGCGGCCGTTGCGCAGAAACAGATAGACGACAAAGATCACCAGGACGATGGAAATGCCCATGGTGCGCTCGACATCGCGCAACGAGGCGCGGATCGTGCCGGTGCGGTCGTTGGCGTCGATCAGCTTCACCGAAGGCGGTAGCGCGGCCTGAAGCTGCGGCAGCACGGCCTTCACATTATCGACGGTGGAAATGATGTTGGCGCCAGGCTGGCGCGAGATGATGACGAGAATGGCGGGCTTGCCATTGGCCATGCCGACCGCACGCACGTCCTCGACGCCTTGGCTCACCGTCGCCACGTCGGAGAGCCGCACCGCGGCGTTGTTGCGGTAGGCTATGATCAGCGGCGCGAATTGCGCGGCGGTCTTCGCCTGATCGTTGACGTCGATCTCGAATTTCTTGGCGCCTTGTGAGATCGCCCCCTTCGGGGCATCGGCATTGGCGGCGGCGAGCGCGGCGCGCACGTCCTCGAGGCCGATGCCGTATTTGAACAGCGCGCGCGGGTTCAGTTCGACGCGCACGGCCGGCAGCGAGCTTCCACCGATCTGCACCTGGCCCACGCCCTGCACCTGGCTGAGCTTCTGCTGAAGCACGTTGGAGGCGGAATCGTAGATCTGGCCCGGTGTCAGCGAATCCGAGGTTAGAGCCAGGATCAGGATCGGCGCATCGGCGGGGTTGAACTTGTGATAGGTGGGGTTGGAGCGCAGCGCCGTAGGCAGGTCGGCGCGCGCGGCATTGATCGCCGCTTCCACGTCGCGGGCCGCGCCGTCGATGTCGCGGCTGATGTCGAATTCCAGGATGATGGTCGTGGACCCCACCGAACTGGTGGAGGTCATCTCATCGACATCAGCGATGGTGCCCAGATGGCGCTCCAGCGGCGTGGCGACGCTGGACGACATGGTTTCCGGGCTGGCGCCCGCCATGCTCGCCGTCACCGCGATCACCGGCAGATCGGTATTGGGCAGCGGCGAGACCGGCAGCAGGAAGAACGACACGATGCCCGTCAGCGCCAGCCCCATCGTCAGAAGCGTCGTGGCGATCGGACGGCGGATGAAGGGCGCGGAGACGTTCATGGCGTGCGCCAGCGCGCGCGCCAGGCGCGGACGTCGGCGCCCAGTTTGTCGAAATAGATGTAGATCACCGGCGTGGTGAACAAAGTCAGAAGCTGGCTCACCAGCAACCCGCCGACGATGGAGATGCCCAGCGGATGGCGCAGCTCCGCACCGGTGCCGGAGCCCAGCATAAGCGGCAACGCGCCGAACAGCGCGGCCAGCGTCGTCATCAGGATGGGGCGAAAGCGCAGCAGCGCCGCCTGGTGGATGGCTTCGCGCGGGCTCTTGCCTTCGTTGCGTTCTGCATCGAGCGCGAAATCGATCATCATGATCGCGTTCTTCTTCACGATGCCGATCAGGAGGATGATTCCGATGATCGAGACGATGTCGAGATCGTCGCCGGCGATGATCAGCGCCAGCAGCGCGCCCACGCCGGCGGAAGGCAGCGTGGAAAGGATCGTCACCGGATGGATGAAGCTCTCATAAAGCACGCCGAGAACGATATAGACGGTGAGGATCGCGGCGAGGATGAGCAGCAATTCGTTGGACAGCGCCGACTGGAAGGCGAGCGCGGAACCTTCGAAATTCGTCGAGATGCTGGCCGGCAGTTTCACCGCGCGCTCGGTTTGCTGCACGGCATCGACAGCGGCGCCCAGCGAGTAGCCCGGCGCCACGTCGAACGAGATCATTGCGGCGGGGAACTGGCCGAGATGATCGTTTTCCAGCGGCACCGGCGTCACCTGGATCTTGGCGATGGCGCTGAGCGGCACCTGGGTCTGCGCGGCCGACGGCAAATAGACGTCGTTGAGCGAAGCCACGGTGGATTGCAGCGCAGGATCGGCCTCGAGGATGACGCGATACTGATTGGATTCGGTGAAGATCGTGGAGACGATGCGCTGGCCGAATGCGTCATAGAGCGCGTTGTCGATGGTCGCCGCGGTGATGCCGAAGCGCGCCGCAGTGTCGCGGTCCACGATCACCCCGGCGGAAAGCCCGCGATCCATGTAGTTCGTGGAGACGTTCTCCAGCTCGGGCCGCTTTTCGAGGGCGTCGATGAGCGTGGGCACATATTGCCCCAGCATCGAGGTGCTGGCGTCCTCGAGGATGAACTCGTACTGCGCGCGGCTGACGGTGGAATCGATGGTCAGGTCCTGCACCGGCTGCATCCACAGCGCGATGCCGGGGACGTTGACGACCTCGCGATTGATGCGCCGGATGATGTCGGTGACGTCGGCGCTGCGGTCGTCTTTGGGGATCAGATTGATGAGGAAGCGGCCGCTGTTCAGCGTGGTGTTGGTGCCGTCCACGCCGATGAAGGACGAAAGGCTTTGGACGTCGGGATCCTTCAGAATCGCCTTGGCCAGCTCGGTCTGGCGCTGTGCCATCGCGCTGAACGACACCGTCGGGCCGGCCTGCGTGATGCCCTGGATGAGGCCGGTGTCCTGCACCGGAAAGAAGCCTTTGGGGATCAGGATATAAAGCAGCACCGTCACCGCCAGCGTGATGGCGGCGACGAGCAAGGTCAGCGGCTGATGGTCCAGCACCCATTCGAGGAGCCGGCCATATTCGCGCACGACGCGGTCGTAATATTCCTCCGCCTTGCGCGCGACGGCGCCCGGCCGCTTCATCTCGGAACGGTGGCGCAACAGCTTGGCGCACAGCATCGGCACCAAAGTCAGCGACACCACGGCGGAGATCAGGATGGTGATGGACAGCGTCACGGCGAATTCGCGGAACAGGCGGCCGACCACTTCCTGCATGAACAGCAGCGGGATCAGCACCGCGATCAGCGAAATGGTCAGCGACACGATGGTGAAGCCGATTTCGCCGGCGCCCTTCAGTGCCGCCTGAAGCGGGGTTTCGCCGGCTTCCAGATAGCGCGAGATGTTCTCGATCATGACGATGGCGTCGTCGACGACGAAACCCGAGGCGATGGTCAGCGCCATCAGCGAAAGATTGTTGAGGCTGAAGCCCAGCAGATACATCGCCGCGAAGGTGCCCACGATGGACAGCGGCACCGACAGGCTGGGAATGAACGTCGCCGGCAGGTTGCGCAGGAACAAGAAGATCACCAGCACCACCAGGATCACCGCCAGCACAAGCTCGAACTCGACGTCGGAGACGGAGGCGCGAATGGTGTTGGTGCGGTCGGTGACGATCGTCACCTGAAGCGCCGCCGGGAGCCCCGCCTGAATCTCCGGCAGCAGATCCTTGATGGAATCGACCACGCTGATGACGTTGGCGCCGGGCTGGCGCTGCACGTTGAGCAGGATCGCCGGCGTAGTATTCATCCAACTCGAAAGCTGAGTGTTCTCCGCGCTCTGATCGACGCTGGCCACATCGGACAGAAGCACCGGCGCGCCGTTCTTGTAGGCGACGACGAGCTTCTTGTAATCGTCGGCATTCTGGATTTGGTCGTTGGCGTTGATCGTCCAGCTTTGCGCCGCGCCGTCGAAGCTGCCCTTGGGCGCATCGGTGTTGGCGTTGGCGATGGTCGTGCGCAGATCGTCGATGTTCAGGCCATAGGCGGCCAGCGCCTGCAGATTGGCGCGAATGCGCACGGCCGGGCGCTGGCCTCCATTGATGCTGACGAGGCCGACGCCGGCGAGCTGCGAGATCTTCTGCGCGATGCGCGTGTCGGCGAGGTCTTCGACCTGTGTCAGCGGCATCGATTTGGAAGTGATCGCCAGCGTGATGATCGGCGCGTCGGCAGGATTGACCTTGGCATAGACCGGCGGCGCGGGCAGGCTCTGCGGCAACAGGTTGCTGCCGGCGTTGATCGCCGCCTGAACCTCCTGCTCGGCGACATCGATGCTCAGCGAAAGATCGAATTGCAGCGTGATGACCGAGGCGCCGCCGGAACTCACCGACGTCATCTCGTTCAAGCCCGGCATCTGGCCGAATTGCTTTTCCAGGGGCGCGGTGACGGACGTCGTCATCACGTCGGGGCTGGCGCCGGGAAGAAACGTCTGCACCTGAATGGTAGGATAATCGACTTCGGGCAGTGCCGAGAGCGGCAGATAGCCGAACCCGATCACGCCGACCAGAAAGATCGCGATCATCAGCAGCGATGTCGCCACCGGCCGCAGGATGAAGGGTGCTGAAGGATTCATCGCGGGGTCAGCAGTCGCCTAGAGCCCGCCGCCGTGATGGAACTGGCCATGATGCGCACGGAACCAGGCGCGGCGTTGTTCCGGCGTCATCTTCTCCACTTGCGCACGCTCGCTGGCAGGCAGGTGAGAGAGCATGCGCTGCAAGCGCTGACTCTTCGAGGCGGGGGGCGGCATGCCGGCTTTGCCGAGCGCCGGGATGCTGATTTCGGAGCCGTCGCGCAACCGATCCGCGCCATCGACGACGACGGTTTCGCCCGCTGCCAGGCCCTTGGTGATGGACGTCTTGGTGCCGTCCGTCGGCCCGTCGGTGACCGTGCGCATGCTCACCGTCTTGTCCGCACCGACCACCCACAGATAGGAACCCTGCGCGCCGCGCTGGATGGCCGCGGTCGGCACCACGATCTGATTGTGCAGAGTGTTGATCAGAAGCTTGGTGTTGACGAACTGGTTGGGGAACAGACTCATGTCCGGATTGTCGAACATCGCGCGCAGCTTCACCGTGCCCGTGGTCACGTCGATTTCATTATCGACGGTCGCCAGCGTCCCGGTGGAGAGCAGTTTCGCTTGCGAGCGGTCGAACGCCTGGACCTGAAGCTTCGCGCCGGTGTTCACCCGGTCCATGATCTGGTCGATATAGTCCTCCGGCACGGTGAACAGCACGGAGATGGGCTGCAGTTCGGTGACGACAACGATCTCGTTGGTCTGCCCCGCCTGCACAAGATTGCCGACATCGACCTGGCGCAAGCCGACACGGCCCGCCACGGGCGAAGTGATCTTGGTGTAACCGAGATTGATCTGCGCACTCTCGACATTCGCCTTGTCCGAGGTGACGACGCCTTCGTCCTGGCCCACGGTGGCGGCTTGTGTCGCCAGAATTTGCTGTGATACCGCCTTTTGGGCCCACAAGGCCTGGTAGCGGGCAAGATCGACTTTGGCGTTTTTCAAGGCCGCGACGTCTTTGGCGAGCGTGCCTTTGGCCAGATCGAGCGCTGCGATATAGGGGCGCGGATCGATGATGGCCAGCACGTCGCCGGCCTTCACCATCTGGCCTTCCTGGAAGTTGATGGAGCGGATGTCGCCGCTCACCTGCGGCCGCACCGTGACGGTGGCGAGCGGCGTAACGGTGCCCAGCGCGTTGAGCGTGATGTCGATGTCGCCGGACACCGCTTTGGCGACGCCCACCGGCATCGGGCCGCCTTCTCCGAAGCGGCTTTGCGCGGTGTCGCTGGCAGGGCGGATCGCCCAGATCAGCAGGACGAGAAGGATCAGGCCCAGGATAATCCAGAGCACTTTCTGGCCGCCCGGCACATGGGCGTCTGCCCAGCGCCCCGCATTGCCGGCATAGCTGCCGAGCTGCGTGGTGAAATTGCGGACGGGCCCATGCATCGGGCCTTTATCGGTCTCTTCGCTGCTCATCGCGCTCTCGATAAGGGGGGCGCGCTGTCGCCAGCACGCAGGATCGGCGGTCCGTATATCCCAGATAACAAAAAGCTCGCTGCGGAATTTGTCGAAATTGTCGCGAAAAGACGGGGTTACACGCCTGTCATGTCAAAAGTTGGTGTGCGTACGCCAGCCCGTTGCCGAATTGATCCAAATCGAGCGAAATAAGGGTCTCACCGGCCGATCCATCCGCAAAATGTAGGGGTCACCCCTACTTTGCGGTGGCTGCGAAATGATCGCAGATGATCCGCGCGACGCACATGGTCACCTTCTTGGCCATGGGGATGTCGAGGAATTCATTGGGCCCGTGTGCGTTCGAGTGGGGCCCCAAAACGCCCGTCACCACGAACTGGGTCTTGGGGAATTTTTCGCCCAGCATCCCCATGAAGGGAATGGTGCCGCCCTCGCCCATATGCGCGGCAGGCTTGCCGAACGCCATGAGCGAACTTTCGTTGACCGATTTCTCCAGCCAGGGCGCCAGCGCCGGCGCGTTCCAGCCGCTCTGTCCATCCTCGGCATCGAACTCAACTTCGGCGTCATAAGGCGGATTGGACTCGAGAGTCTGCTTGATGAGCTTCGTTGCTTTCGCGGCATCGAGCGTCGGCGGCAGGCGGAAGGAAAGCGTCGCGGTCGAGTAGGGAAGCTGCACGTTGCCGGCGTTGACCGGAAGCGGATAGCCCTCCATCCCGATGACCGCGAGTTGCGGCCGCCAGGTGCGGTTGAGCACCAGTTCGGTCAAATCTTCCGTCACCGGCCGCGTCGATCCCGCGAACGGCATCTTGGAATAGACTTCGTCGCCCAGAATTTGCGCAGCCTGCTTCGCCTGCTCGATACGTTTGGGCGGCACCTGCACATACATGTCCTGCAATTTGACCTCGCCGGTCTTTTCATCTTCGACGCGGCTCACGAGCGAACGCAGTATGCGGAATGACGACGGCACAAGCCCCGAGCCGTCACCGGAATGCACGCCTTCGGTGAGCACGCGTACGGTGAGATTGCCCATCGCAATGCCGCGCAGCGACGTGGTGAGCCAGAGTTGATCGTAGTTGCCACAACCGGAATCGAGGCATACCACCAGCGACACATCGCCGATGCGCGCGGCCAGATGATCGACATAGAATGGCAAGTCAGGGCTGCCCGATTCCTCGCACGCCTCGATCATCACCACGCAACGCGCGCGCTGCACGCCTTGATCTTTCAGCGCGAGCAATGACGTCAGCGATGCATAGATCGCATAGCCATCGTCTGCAGAACCGCGCCCGAACAAGCGGTCGCCTTTGCGCACGGGCGTCCAGGGGCCGAGACCTTCTTCCCAGCCGACCATCTCCGGCTGCTTGTCCAGATGGCCGTAAAGCAGCACGGTGTCTTTGCTGTCGCCGGGGATGTCCATGAAGATGAGCGGCGTGCGGCCCGCGAGCTGCACCACTTCCAGCTTCGCGCCGGGGAATGCGGTGAGCTTCTCGCGCGCCCATTTTTCCATCAGCTTCACGGCATCGGCCATGTAGCCGTGCTTCACCCAGTCCTTGTCGAACGCGGGCGATTTGTTGGGAATCTTGATGTATTCGGTGATCGAGGGAATGACGGATTCGTCCCAAACCTGATTGACGAAGTTTTTCAGCTTGGACGCGTCCATGTCGATCTTCCTTATTTCTGCGGGCGGCGATGGATGGTGCCGCCTTTCATTACCAACTCTATAGCGCGGATCGCCGCGATGTCCCGCGTCGGATCGCCTTTCACCGCGATCACATCGGCGAGATGGTTTTCTTTTAACGCGCCAAGCTTGTCTTCGCGAAGAATTTTCGCGTTGACGGATGTTGCTGCTTCCAGCGTCTCCACCGGTGTCATGCCAAGCTGCACCATCCATTCCAGCTCGCGATAGTTCTCGCCGTGCGGGAACGGCCCGACATCGCTGCCACAACCGATGACGACACCTTCAGAGCGCGCATGCGCGAAAGCCTGCGCCGCCTGCTTCATGCGCGGCGTCGGTTCGCCGCCGCGTCTGTGACCGCCGAAATATTCCTCGATGGCCTCGCCGACCGTGAGCGTCGGCAGGAAGGCGATCTTCTTCTTCGCCATCAACGCGAACGTCTCACGCGATCCACCATAGCCGTGCTCGATGGTTTCGACACCCGCATTCGCCGCACGGCGCATGCCTTCGTCGTGCATGGCATGTGCCGCAACAGGCTTGCCCAGCGAATGCGCCGTCTCGACCAGCACGTTCATTTCATCTTGCGAGAACGTCGGCCGCGTTTCGCCGCCGGGACCGACGCGATAATCGGCATACACCTTCACCCAGTCCGCGCCATGCGCCACCTGATGGCGCACGGCTTTGACGATCTCGTCTGCGCCGGTCGCTTCTTCCGCGCCCTGGTGCTGGCAGCAATCGGGGCGGAATTTGTGCGCCGCGGGTCCATAACAATTCGTCGCCACGATCGCGCGCGTCGCCACATGCAAACGCGGGCCTTCAATCAAGCCTTCGCTGATCGCCCGGTTGAGCGCGACATCGGCAAAGCCCGCGCCTTCGGTGCCAAGATCGCGCAGCGTGGTGAACCCAGCCATCAATGTTGCGCGCGCGTGACTGACCGCACGCAACGCGCGAAAGCTCTCGCTCTCCTTCAGGACCTGATCGTCCCACGACGTGACGTTGTAGGGATGCAGAAGCAGGTGCGAATGCAGATCCATCAGGCCCGGCAGCAAAGTCGCCCCCGGCAGATCGATGACCTCGGCATCCCTTTCGCCGATCTTCCGCGCCGGTCCCACAGCGGCGATCCGTTCGCCCTTCACCAGCACCGCCCAGCCTTTTTGCGGCGCGGAATGTCCGGCGGTCCAGACGCCATCGGCGCGCAGAAGGATCGGTTTTGTCAAAGCCATGAAGGGTCTCGCGAAGCACCGGCATTAAAAGCCGCAAATCCGGCCAAGCACAAACCGCCATGCTTTATGACGCGGACTGGCGGCAAACCGCTCAGTAGCTTTCGCAAAATGCCCGTCATGCGCGCGGTTTATGTCCGCCGCGGCGCATCCTTGACCGGGCCGGGTTTCGGGCGATAACAGCGCCCGCGATATAATATTGCCCGCCCACCGGACAGGCCAAAATGAAGAACCGAAAGCCCCTTTCCCTGCGCGTTCCCGAGCCCAAGCATCGGCCCGGCGACAAGCCCGATTTCTCCGCCATCGACATCTCCAAGGCTGGCAAGGTGCGCCGCCCGGACATCGCGGTAGCGCCGCGCGAGATCGCAGACATGGCGTTCGACCTCATCCGCGTGCTCGACGCGAAAGGGCAGGCGGTCGGCCCGTGGAATCCCAAGCTCGATGCGGAAACCTTGCGCCGCGGCCTCAAGAACATGCTGCTCACCCGGGCGTTCGACGATCGCATGTTCCGCGCCCAGCGCCAGGGCAAGACGTCCTTCTATATGAAGTCCACCGGCGAAGAGGCGGTGGCGGTGGCGCAAGTGATGGCCCTCGATCCGTCCGACATGTGCT
>DASXFK010000156.1:0-2795 GCA_036489635.1 Rhizomicrobium sp.
CGGTTCGTACAAATCGCAGGACGAAGCGGAAGCATCGTGGTCCGCCTATAAGGCCCACCACCCGCTCGCCGGATCCCGATCCGACAGCATCGCGCGGGTCGATCTGGGCGCCAAAGGCATCTGGTATCGCCTGCGCATCGACGGTTTCGAGTCGAAGGACGCAGCGGCTGCGTTTTGCCTCAAGCTGAGGGCCGCGGGCGGCGCTTGCCTGCTGGCGAAGCGCTGACATGCGCACACGCGCGATCTATGGCTGTGCCGGCACCGCGCTGACGGCGGACGAACGCGCCTTCTATGACGAGGCGCAGCCCTGGGGCTTCATCCTGTTCGCGCGCAATATCGAGAGCCGCGAGCAGGTGAAAGCGTTGGTCGGCGAACTGCGCGCCACGCTGCGCGATCCCAAAGCTCCTGTGCTCATCGATCAGGAAGGCGGCCGTGTGGCGCGTCTGAAGCCGCCGCAATGGGAAGCGCGGCCGCCGGCGGCGCGTTTCGCGGCGCTCCACAATGACGTGCCCGAAGCGGCGCATGAAGCCGCTTATCTCAACGCGCGGCTGATCGCGCACGATCTGGCCGAGCTGGGCATCAATGTCGATTGCGTACCGGTGCTGGATGTTCCTGTCGAGGGCTCCGACCAGGTGATCGGCGACCGCGCTTATGGCCGCGATCCGACCACCATCATCGAGCTGGGCCGCAGCGTCATCGAGGGCATGATCGAGGGCGGCGTGCTGCCGGTGATGAAGCATATCCCCGGACACGGCCGCGCCACCACCGACAGTCACCACGCCTTGCCGCGCGTTTCCACCTCCCGCGCGGAACTCTCCGCCAGCGATTTCGTCACCTTCCGCAGCCTGTCGGATTGTCCCATCGCCATGACGGCGCATGTCGTCTATGAGGCCATCGATCCGGCGCGTCCGGCGACCACGTCTCCGCGTGTGGTCAGAGAAATCATTCGCGGCGAGATCGGATTCGACGGGCTTTTGATGAGCGACGATCTGTCCATGAATGCGCTTTCCGGCACTCTGGCGCAGCGCTGCAAGGCGGCGTTGTTCGCAGGCTGCGACGTGGCCCTGCATTGCAATGGCAGCCTGGAGGAAATGGTGCAGGTGGCCGGCGAGGTGAAGCCGCTCGAGGGCGAAGCGCTGCGGCGCGCGAGTGCGGCGCTGGCGCGGCTGGAGCCGCCGGAGGAATTCGACGTCGGTGCGGGCGCCGCGCGGCTCAATAGCCTTTTGGGAATGGCGGCGTGAGCGACGACATCGACCCGTTTGCGGAAATGGAGGCGGTGGACATCGCGCCCGAAGAGGCGCTGGTGCTGCAGATCGACGGCTTCGAAGGCCCGCTCGATCTGCTGCTCAGCCTGGCGCGCGACCAGAAGGTCGACCTCGCCAAGATTTCCGTTCTGCAGCTTGCCGATCAATATCTGGAGTTCATCGAGCGCGCCAAGCGCATCAATCTGGAACTCGCCGCCGATTATCTGGTGATGGCGGCGTGGCTGGCTTATCTCAAATCCAAGCTGCTGCTGCCGCAGGCTCCCGGCACCGAGGCCGAACCCACTGCCGACGAGATGGCGCAGCGCCTGCGCTGGCGCTTGCAGCGCCTGCAGGCGATGCGCGAGGCGGCGGCGCGGCTGATGGCGCGCGACCGGCTGGGCCGCGAAGTCTTCGCGCGCGGCGCGCCGGAGCCGGTGAACGTCATCAAGCTGCGCACCTACAAGGACACGATGTACGACCTGCTCACCGCTTATGCGACCGAGCGGGTGCGCAAGATGGGTCACAAGGTCTATACGCCCAAGATGTCGCCGGTGCTGCTCATCGAGGAAGCGCGCGAACGGCTGGAGCGCATGCTGGGGCGCATCGGCAATTGGAGTGGGCTTTCGAGCCTCATTCCCTTCGAATGGTCGGGCGGGGTGCGCCGCCGCTCCGCGCTGGCCAGCACCTTGCTGGCCTGCCTGGAGCTGGCGCGCGACGGCAAGCTCGCGATCCGCCAGTTGAAACCCTTCGACGAAATCTATGTGAGAGATCGCGGGCCCGATCCGCTGGGCGAGCCCGCAAGCGCTGAGGTCCTGTCATGAGCAAAGTCGTGCGTCTGAGAAAAGTGGAAGCAGAGGTCGAGGAAGTGTCGGAGCGTCAGGAGCCAGAATTGTTGCAGGACGTGGCCGCGCAGCATCCCGAATTGCACGCCGAACATCTGCGCATGGCCGAGGCCCTGCTGTTCGCGGCTGGCGAGCCGCTGGACACAAAATCACTGGCAACATCGCTGCCCGAGGGCGCGGACCTGTCGGCGATCCTGGCGGAACTTCAAGCCATTTATGAGAAACGCGGCGTAACCCTCGTCTGTGTCGCGGAAAAATGGCAATTCCGCACGGCGCCCGATCTGGCCTTCCTGCTGCGCAAGGAGCAGCCGGAGCAGAAGCGCCTGTCGCGCGCCGCTATCGAGACCCTGGCCATCATTGGCTACCACCAGCCGGTGACGCGCGCGGAGATCGAGGACATCCGCGGCGTGGCCGTCTCCAAGGGCACGATCGATGCGCTGATGGAGATCGGCTGGGTGAAGATCCGCGGCCGCAAGCGCACTCCGGGCCGCCCGGTGACCTACGGCACCACCGACGCCTTCCTCGTCCATTTCGGACTGGAAAGCGTCACCCATTTGCCGGGAACGGACGAACTGAAAGCCGCCGGCTTCCTCGACGCCATCCCGCCCGCCGGTTTCGACGTTCCCAATCCATCGGACCAGTTGGGCCCGGACGAAGACCCGTATGAAGGCGGCGACGAAATCCTCGCCACCGGCAGCGCCGACCCGAT
>DASXFK010000048.1:0-19022 GCA_036489635.1 Rhizomicrobium sp.
GCGGTTGGGCGATGCCGTGCGCCGCGTGGAATCCGGCAACCGCCGCGTTCCATTCGCGCACGCTCATCGCCCAGAAATCCGCCGGGCGCATGCGCAGCACGCCAAGCGCGAACTCTAGCCGGCGCTGCCAGCCAAAGGGGCTTTCGTCACTCCGATGGCGGAGAGCGCGTCGGACACAGCGCCGATGATCGAACCGATGTCGGTGGGCAGGCGCATCACATCGCCGGGCGTCACGTCATGTCCGCCGCCGCGCAACAGCGCCGCCGCCAGCACCGCCAGATCGTTGGCGTTGACGGAGGTGAGTTTCTTGCCGAGGTCGGCGAGGTTCTTGATGCCGAGTCCGCTCTCGATTTCGCTGAGCGCGCCGAGCGTAAGCCGCATCACGAACTTCTCGCCATTCGCGACGAGGCTGGATGCGCCTTGGGTGTTTGTGTTGGTCATGGGTTATCTCCTTGTTAATGGCGCCGGCGGACAATCCGCCGGCGGAGGTTTTTCTGAGGGATGCGACATGTCGGGCATCAACCACACCAAGCGGTTACAATGGTTGGCTTACGTCACCATTGCGGCGGGCGCTCTTGGCGTGCTCAATTCGTTCTATGGTCGGATGCAAACAGGCGCATTCGATCACGCTTCGGTAGAGGCATCGCTCGGCATAGCACTCATCGGAGTATTGGCGAGCATGATCGCCAAAATTCTCATGCAGCTTGGCAACCGATTGAACGAGCTGTCCGCTGACATGAAGCCGAAAGCTAATCAGCCGTGAACGTAATCGCGCCCGCGCTGGCGAGCGTGAGGCTGACGGCGAGTTCGCCGTCGTATTCGCCTTTGTATTGCAGGGCGCTGATCTGGAACGGACCGGCAACCGTGCCGAAGCTTGGGATCACGATCTGAAAATCCGTGAGCGCCTGCGCGAAGAAGGCGGTGCGCAACGCGGCGTCCGACGCGGCGTCCTTGAACACGCCGGAACCGGAAATCTGCGCCGACGCGACGCCGCCGCCCGCCAGCAGCTCGCGCCACTGGTTGGCGGAGTCGGCGTTGGTGACGTCCACCGTCTGCGCGTTGAAAGCCAAGGTGGTGGAGCGCAAACCCGCCACGGTGGTGAAACTCTCCGTCTCGGCGCCGTCGCCGATCTTGATCAGCATATCTTTGCCGCGTTGTGCGGACATGGGTGAAGCTCCTCGATTTGTTGTGGTTGAGAAAAGCGAATAGTGAGTAGCGAATGGCGAATGGAACTATTCGCCATTCGCCCACTACTGCGGTTCCAGCACCGCTCTGAACTTCAGCGTGGCGCGGTAGGTTTCGCCGTCGTCGGCGCGGGTGAAGGCGGCGCCCTGGTAGCGGATGTCGATCAGCGTCTGGCCCGAAGGCGCGAGCGAGGCGCCATCGAGAACCGCGCGCACCGCATCAGCGATCGCTTTGGATTCCTTGTGACCGCCGCCTTGCGACCACGCGTCGATGGTGACGATGTGCTCGCTGCCGCTTTCGGTTGCCGTGTCCCAGTTGGTTTCGGCGTCGTCGCCGATCACCGCGTAGGGAAACGTAGGCGCTTGCGGCACGGCGTCGTAAAGCCGCGCGCCGATCAGCGATTGCAGCATGGCATCCGCCGACAGCGCGCTGAAGATCGCCGTCTGCAGGCTGAAGCTGGCGCCGGTCATTGCAGTTCCTCGCAAACCAGAGTGATGAATTGCGCCGGATCGCCTTCGTCCAGCACCGCCTCGATGCGGAACAGCCGCGCGCCAACGACGACGCGCATACCGGCCTGGGTGTACGCGTTGCGGCGCATGATGAGCCGGGTCGCGACGCGCGCTTGCGGTGCGTCGGCCGTGAGACTGTCGCTCGCCGATTGCGGGACGATGCGTATCCAGCTGCTGCCGATGGCGTTCCAAACCGGCGTTCCACCGCCGCCGCCATCGGGCGTTGTCACGCGCGTGTAGAGTGTGGCGCGTTGCCTGAGCGATCCGAGCATTTCTTCCATCCAACAAACATTGTCATGGCCCAATTTAATCGGGCCAACCAGCGGGGACGCGTCTGCATCCCCAATGACTCTTTCGCGCGCGCCGACGCGCGCTTGCTGGGTGGCGCGGTCAAGCCGGGCCATGACAATTCTGGTTTAAGTTTTGCGTTAGAGTTTCACGATGCGATACGGCGCCAGCAACGCCAGCGCTTCGAGCGGGAGGTCGCCGCTGGTGTCGCCGCGGTTGGCATAGGCGTTGGCGACGAGCTCCAGAATGGCCGCGCGGATTTGCGCGGGGACATTGGATTCGGCGTCGCCGTAACCGGCGGTGAAGGCGATCTCGATGGCGTTCAGCGCGCGCAAGTTCACCGGCAATGTCACGCCGGGTTTGAGCGCGATGCGCGCGGGGTTTGAGGCCGCGTCCACCTGATAAAGAGAAGAATCGAGAACCGTTGCCGCATCGTTCGCGGCGTAGGTTGTGATCGTGCTGACCGCCTGCAACGGCGGCAACGGAATCTCGATCCACCCGGCGCATGGCCATGCGTCGAGCAAACATGTCCAGCTCTGCGTGAGGAACGCGCGGCCCGTGTGCCATTCGGCGCGGGCGCGGGCGGCGCTGATGAGCGTGCCGATCAGCGCATCGTCGTCCGTGGTGTCGACTTTGAGGTGCGCCTTCGCCTCGTCGAGCGTGACGGGCTCGAGCGTGGGCGGGGAAACGAGTTGGAGAGGCATTTTTTGCTCCGCAAAGCGAATAGCGAAATCGCGAATAGCGAATAGGGGAGGAATTTCTGTTCGCTACTCGCTATTCGCCATTCGCGCCTTAGGAAACCGCGAACTTCAGCAGCTTGATGGCTTCGAAATTCTGCACGCCGCCGCCGACGCGCTTGGTGGTGTAGAACAGGATGTACGGCTTGGCGCTGTACGGATCGCGCAGAATGCGGATACCGACGCGATCGACCACGAGATAGCCGCGGCGGAAGTCGCCGAACGCCATGGCGTAGCTGTTCGCCGCGATGTCCGGCATGTCTTCCGCTTCCGCGACCGGATAACCCAGCAGCGTCGCGGGTTGCCCCGCGCCGGCGCCCGGTGCCCAGACGTAATTGTCGTCGCCGTCCTTGAACTTGCGCACGACGCTTTCGGTCTTGCGGTTCATCACCCAGGTGCCGTTGGCGCGATAACCCTGCTTCGGCGCATAGGCCAAGTTGATGAGCGCATCGGTGGGATCGCTCGACGCGAACGCGCCGGCGGCGCCGGACGCGATGTAGCCGAGATTGCCCCACGACCATGACGCATCCGCGACGTTGGTGTAGCTGAGGAAACCGGTCGGCTGGCTGGAGCCGGTGCCGTTGACGAACGCGGCGCCTTCCTGCTCGGCGAACACGATCTGCACTTCATTGGCGAGCCACGCTTCCATGTCCACTTGCGCATCGTCGAGCAGCGGCTGGGTGGCGGCGGGCATCGCGTACAATTCCATCGCGGGGAAATCGATGGCCGCGATGGTGGGTGCGCCGGTTTGCGAGATGGAGTCGGTTTCGCCGACCCAGCCGCTCGCCGCTTCCACCGTGGTGATCGGCTTGCGATAGACGCTACTGCTGATCTGCTGCACCGTCGCCAGAGCGCGGATCGGTGACGCCTTGGCGAGAATGCGGTCGATGGTGCTGGCGATCTCCAGCGGCACGACATAGCCGCCTTCGCTGTTGGCGCCTTCGCTCGCCGCGGCTTTGCTTTCCAGCGCGGCGGCATCGCCCTTGCGCATGTAGCGGTCGAACGCCTTCTTCTCGCGCGGGAGTGCTTGCGATTTGCTTTCGCCGCCGAGGACCGGGCGCTGGCCCGCGAGCAGCAGATCGTCGATCGTCTTCTGCTGTGCATCGAGCGCGCGGTTGATGCGGTCGACCTTCTCTTCGCTGACGACATCGTGCCCGCGCTTTTCGATCTGCGCCAGGCGCGCGTCGTTGGCGTCCTTGAACGCCTCGAAGGCATTGAGGAATTCGCCGAACGCATCCTTGATCTCGCGGTTCGCCGCGCCGTCTTTGGTTTCCAGTTCCATGTTTTCTCCTTGTTGTTTAGTTTTCCTCCCCCGCCATTGCGGGGGAGGTGCTGAGCGAAGCGAGGCGGAGGGGGTGGCTGCGAACGTGAAATTCCTCCGCCGCCCCCTCCGTCACGCGCGAACGATGTTCGCGCGTGCCACCTCCCCCGCTCTCGCGTGGGAGGAAAGTTCTGTGCGAAACACGCGCGCGACTTTGCGTATCTCGCGCGCCGCGTCGTTCTTCGTTCCGATGGCCGTGACATGACTTCCAATCAGCAGCGGGAAGGTCACGACCGAGACTTCCCAAAGCTCCACTTCCAAAAGCGTGCGTTGCTTGGTGATGGCGTTGCGGCGCGCGCGCAACGTGCGAAAGCCGATGGACAATCCGTCCAGCGCGCCTTCGCGCAGCAGCGCCAGCACATCGCGCCCGCGCTCCAGATCGGTGAGGATGCGCCCGCGCACATAAAGCCCGGTCGAATCCTCGATCATCTGTTCCCACACGCCGATGGGTTCGGACGCGACATGCTGATAGAGCAGCCGGATGCGGCTGATATCGCGCAGCGAGCGCGCGAACGCGCCGGGCGCGACGACATCGCCAGCGCTGTCGGGCACGCCGAACAGCGAGGCATAACCTTCGAACTGATCGCGCCCCAGTGTTTCCAACTGCGCGGGCGCGCTGAGCCGCACGAGGCGCCGCCTCGTGTGCGTAACGGTGAGTGACATGTGGTGGTGCTTTCGAAGTAACGCGAATGGCGAGTAGCGAATGGCGAATGGAATTTTCTATTCGCCACTCACTATTCGCTATTCGCCTTTTTCTCGTTCATGCGGTCGAGCTTGTTGTCGACGCGGTCGAGGGTTTGCTTCATCTCGCTCACCTGCTCTTCCAGCACGGCGACGCGATCGATGGTGGCCTGGTTGTCGAGGACCGTGCGCTCCAGAACGGTGATGCGCTCGGCCGCCGATCCCGCCCAGAACAGCGCGCCGGCCGTCTGCAACAAAAAAGCCGCCACAAGGGCGGCCGGAATTCGCTTGGCATCCAGCATCGGCTGGATGTGCTCGGTGATGAGACTCATTGTCGTTCTTTCTTGTTACTTATGCGCATCCGCCGCGGTGACGTAGAGCTTGTTTTGGCCGAATGCGAAGTAGAGATGGAGCTTTTCGAGCTCATCCAGCTTGATGGTTAAATCCGTTGCGCACATCAGCTTGGCTTCTTTCTCCCAACCGCTGCCTGCTTGCCAGCCGCCACGAAATTTAATGTCTGTACAATCGCCCGAGTCAGTAGCAGGACGGTCGGTGATGAGATCAATCTCAGGGTCTTGGATCGCTATGCCGTTCAATGACAGCGACTTGAATGGGTAATGATAGATTTGGAGATCACTGCCCGCCTGAACACCCACTTCCTTCAAATTCGGATCGCTTATCGCGATACCAAGCAGGTTCGTCGCAACGAAGACCGACATTTGCCCGTGGCCCGGATCCGTCGAGAACGCGACCTGCAGCGTCTTGCCATCCAACGTCAAAGGTGAACTGATTTCTCCCGTCACATCGTTTCGCTCGAAAGGAAGAACGGCAAATGCGTTCGCCCAATAGACCGGCGCGGCATCGCATTTCCTGGGTGCGTACAGATTCATCTTCTCGTTCTGAAAATCGAATTCGACGTCGAAATGTTGCAGCACCCCAGTTCCCAGAACTCCAATCACACCGGCCGAACTCGGCAGGGAAGGCAACTCGCCGACTTCCAGGTCTTTGGCGTCAAGGGCACCAATTTGAAAATCGGGAATCTTCACCTTGTGCTCGAGGGTCTCGGTTTCGCCATCGGTGAAGTAGTCATCCGCGAAGTTGCGGAGCCAATCCTTATTGATCCTGCTCACATCCATGTTTGCCTTCGCGGCAAATTCCGCGCTGACGCCGGATACATCTCCTCCGAATCTGACAGCGAACAGCCTTTCTGTTCCGTCGATCTTCACCGGCACCGCGATCTTGCCGCTGGCTGTCGTCGTGATCGGCAGCGAGGCGATTTGTTTCAGCGAACAATCTTGCGCGTCCTCCGCCCATGCGGCGCTCGTGCAGATAAGCGACGCCGCGAGGGCGATGACACGTCCGATGTTGCGCAGAGTAGAAATGTTTTTATGGATAAAGCTCATCGTTCCATCCTTAGCCCTCTACCCCACGCATGTGGGGGAGAGGGTTGGGTGAGGGGGCTCTCAACGCCTCGCGCACTGTTGAAAGCACGGTCGCGAAATCCGATCCCACTTCACCGTTCTTAAAGCGCATCACGCCAAATCCCTCCTCTCGCAGGAATGTGTCGCGCCGCGCATCATAGTCTGCATCATGCAGTGGACCGTCGAGCTCGACGATCAGCTTCTTTTCCACGCACACGAAGTCCGCAATGTACGGCCCTATCAAAACTTGCCGCCGGAACTTGAAACCGCCAAGCTTGCGGTCGCGCACTTCGTTCCAGAACTCTTTTTCCAAAACTGTTGGTTCGCGGCGCATGGTGCGTGCGCGTGTCCGATTCAACCCGCGTGCCTTGCGCTCGGCTTTCTTGCTTGGGTTTACCATCCCCCTCACCCTGCCCTCTCCCCCACATGCGTGGGGGAGAGGGTGATTCAGATCTAAGGCGTGGCGTAGAGTTTGTTGGCGCTGAAGGCGAGGAAGAGGTGCAGGTTCTTGAGCTCGTCCAGGCCGACGCGGACCTCGGCGCCGGGGGCGACATCGCCTGCCGCCACTTGCGGATTGTTGAGCGAGAGCGCGCCGATGCTCAGCGCCTTCACCGGCTCCGGCGCGCGCATGACAACCGCCTCCGGCGCGGTGGAAAGCACGGCGTTCACGGGCTTTGCGTCCAGCGTCAGCTGCGCCACGAGATGGCCGCTCGCGTCGATATGCATCGGCACCACGGTGTATTGCTTGGCCCAATGCACCACGCCCGGCCCAGGGCATTGGCTCGTGACGAACAGGATCATCTGCGAATTTTTGAAGTCGAACTCCACATCGTATTCGCGCAACGTGTCGACGCCCAGCACGCCCGCGGTGTCGGCCGGTGTTTCGGCGGTCTGCGCCACCGACACGTCGCCGAAATGGTAGGCGCCGATCTGAAAATCCGAAATCGTCGCGCTGTTGCCGGCCGCTTGGCCAAGCTCATGCGCAAACACCGTGCTGACGGCGGTGTGCGGCGACTGCAAACTGACGGCGAAAAGCTCTGCGGTGCCGTTGACCTTCACCGGCACCGCGATCGCGCCGCCGGGCAGCGTGGTGATCGGCAGCGAGGCCAGTTCGTCCAGCGCACAATCCTGCGCCTGTGCGGCGCCCGCGAACAGCATGGTTCCCGCAAAAGCGGCGGCCAGTATACGCATGGCGATTATTCTCCCCTTGTCTGTCCCGTTGTAGCAAAATCCTGTCGCGAAAGTATCTCTATTCTTCCGCCCTCGCCCACGCGACACCTCACGAATTGTTGAAAGCACAGTCGCGAAATCGGAGCCAGCTTCGCTGTTCGCGAATCGCATAACGCGGTTTCGCAATTGAGATTTGCGTTCGGATTTTCGCGCGTTCGTAACCATCCCTGCCCTCTGCCCCACATGCGTTTGGCGAGGGTTCTCACCGTAACACATCGCCGCCCTCCACCGCGCCATAGCCCGCCGCGGCGCGCTTTTCGTTGAGCGTGAGGAACGTCGCCGCGTTGAGTTTGTCCCAGGTGGCTTCGCGGTCTTGCGCCAGCGCCGGCACCTGGTCGGCGTCGAAGCCGATGCGCAACGTCTCGCCGAATTTGGGAGCAAGCCAGCGCGTCAGATCCTGCGCCGTGCGCGCCGCCAGCGGCAGCACCGTGCCGCGCCAGAATGCGAGATTGGCCTCGCGATAGTTCGAGTAAGTGTTGTCGCCCGGAATACCCAGCAGCATCGGCGGCACGCCGAACGCCAGCGCGATCTCGCGCGCTGCGGCGTTGCGGATGTCGGAGAAATCCATGTCGGAGGGCGTGAAGCTCATCGTTTGCCAGTCGAGCCCGCCTTCCAGCACCATCGGGCGTCCGGCATTGGTCGCGCCCTGATAGGCATTCTCCAGCTCGTTCTTCAGGCGCCCGAATTGTTCCTCGCTCAAGCCCGGCGCCCCCTCCGGGCCTCGATAGATGAGCGCGCCGGAAGGCCGCGCGGCGTTGTCGAGCAGCGATTTGGTCCAGCCGGCGCCCGCGTTGTGGATGTCGATGGCGTTGGCGGCCGCTTCGATCGGCGAGAACCCGTAGAGATCGTTCAGCGGATGGAACAGGCGCCCTTGCATCACCGGCAGAAAGCCCGAGGCATCGCGGCCATAGCGCACCGTCTCGCCGTTCACGGTGTAATTGTAGGCGATGGGATAGCCGCCCGCGCCTTGCACGATGCTCACGCGGTCGGGCCGCAGCACATCGAGCGAGCGCACCTGGCCGTTGACGCACGCCGCGACGAGATAGGCGTTGCCCGCGCATTCGAGGAACGCGTACCAGCGCTCGAACAGCGCCGCGCCCGCTTCATGCGCGTTGGGCACGGAGAGCAGCGCCAGCAGCGGATGCTCGCTGAGCTCGCTTGCACCGTCATAAAGAAGCCACGGAATGGAGGCCGCGCTTTCCGCGATCGTGCGCACGCAGCGATAGGCAATGGCGTTGGCCATCACCCCGGCGCGCACCAGACCCGCGTAATCGCGTGGCCCCCATTCCGCGCGCCCCGCGAGCGTGAGGGCTATCAAGGGGGTATTGATGCCCTTTCTTTCGGGCGCGGAGGCGGAAGGGACAACGCCATCATGCGCCCGTGCTACAGCGGGACGAAACAGGGATTCGAACATTGAGGTTCCTTTGTTTTCTGGATCCTCCCCCGTTTCACGGGGGAGGTGCTGAGCGCGCACTTCGCGCGCGAAGCGGCGGGGGCAAGTCGCCCCCTCCACCACTTCGTGGTCCCCCTCCCCCGCTTCGCAGGGGAGAAAAACTATACGCTGCGCACCTTCGGTTCTTGCCGCCACATCGGCGCGAGATCGGCCAGCGCCCATACCAGGGCGTCGAGGCGGTCGGGCGAGTGGCCGCTGCCGTCGAACTGGCAGAGCTGATCTTCCAGCGCCGCGAAGCTGCCCACATGATGCACGCGGCCCTTTTCGTAGAGCGCGGCGAATGGCGTGGCGCGGGTCTGCTTGTCGCGTGTCGCATGCACAAGACGGATCGGCGCGCTCGACAATTGCTGACGCAGGATCGTGCGCACCATTTCGCCGCCCTGATTGGCTTCGGCAACGATGGCGTCGGCGTGAAACTCCTCGAACGCATCGATGGCGCGGCTCGCCCACCCCGACGGCGTGAGGCCCGCGACCGAACGATCGGCGAGCACGAACAACTCCTCGTTCGCATCGCGCCCGGCGACGACGATGCCGCATTCGTCGCCGGCGAGGCTCACCGGCGGATCGATGGCGACGACGATGCGCGCCAGCTTCGGCACCTCGCGGACCCGCGCGGCTTCGATCCAGTCGCGGCGCCACAGCGCGGCCTCGTTATCCTCGATCAGATCGCCGTCGAGTTCCTGTCGCCCCAAGCGCGTGCCGGCGTAGCGCGCTTGCAGCATCTCGACGAAACCGGGCGCGAGATTGGCGGCGTTTTGCGATGTCGTGCTGTGGGTCATCGCCATATCCTTCATCGTCATAAGCTTCTTCAGGGCCGCGATGTTGCGCGGCGTGGTGGTGAGCAGCATGCGCGGGTTGCTGCCGATGCGCAGCGCCATCAGCGCCATGTCGAGCGCATCCTGCGGCGCATCCCATTTGCAGAACTCGTCGCACCAGGCGGCATCGAACTGATGGCCGCGGATGCAATCCGGATCGTCGGCGGAGAGCACCCGCGCCATCGCGCCGTTTGGCCACAACAGGCGCCGGTTCGTCGGCTCATAGGTCGCGGTGCCGCAAACTTTCAGCAAACCGCTTTCGCCTTCGATCATCACTGCGCGCGCTTCGTCATAGGTCGCCGCGATCAGCGCCACGCGATTCATCGCGCCCGAACGAATGCCTTCCGCGATCCACTCCGCGCCGGCGCGAGTCTTTCCGCTGCCGCGCCCGCCGATGAACAGCCACAGCCGCCAGTCGCCATCGGGGGGAATTTGCTCGTTGCGGGCGCGAAAGCGCCAGCGATCCAGCAGAAACGCCGCGGTATTATCCTCGATGCTTCTGAGAATCCGTTTTCGCTCTTTCGATCCGCAATTCACGATAAACGATACGTTTAAGTTCGGCGGCGGCGTTTTCGCTGTTGCGCGCTTTCGTGCCTTCGATGTCATGGCGCTGTTTCTCGATCCGCACGAGGCGTTCCAAAGTGTTCTGCAATGTCGACAGAGTCTGCGCGCATTTCGCGCGATCCGTCGCGTTGAGTTCGGCAAGCTTCGTCGCCTCGGCGGCGGAGAGCTGGCGGTTGAGTTCCTTCAAAAGCCGTTTGGCCATGACACCGATCCAGTTAGAGGCGATTTCTTCGATCTTGATCTGCCAAAGCTCATCGAGCGCGCGGACGAGCTGCGCTTCGCTGGGCACCGGCGCGGTCGCGACGGCGCTCATCGCGCGCGCTTGCGGAAGAAGGACAGCAGAATGGATATAAATTCCCCTGCCCGTATGAGGACATTGAGCATGATTATTTCCTTATGTCGGATTTGCCGGCCGTTCCGGCGCTTTCGCGAATTGCAGCGAACGCAAATATGCGGCGGCCTTTCGGGGGCCGCCTTCGTCCGGGCGCAATTCGAGAGATGATGAGAATATACTCGCCCACCGTGACGGTGTCAAGCGACTTAGGAATTATTTTTCCAGGGATTCCCTGGGGCAAAAAAATTATTTTGCCCCGCTTTCGGCAGACGCGCTCCGCGCCGGTTTGTGCAGATCGCGAACGGAAGCTCGAGAATCGGGAGGTTCTCACAACACTTCGCCCGGTCCGGCGCGCGCGCCTCGCCGGAATCCTCGAAAATCTTGCTATCGCACGAGTTCGCGCGCGGCGATAATCTGGCGCCTGGCACTTATCGAAGGACCGATGACATGAGATTCGAACTTGGACTCGCCGCGACATGTCTTGCGATGCCGGCGACGGCATTCTTCGCCACGCCGGCGGCAGCGCAAACAGCGGCTCCCCCCGCGCTCGTCTGCACCACCGGCTCGGTGGCGATGACTTATGGCGGTTCGCCTTGGCTGGTGCATGGCTGCAACGACGGACATAGCGTGGCCATCGCAGCCGCCGCCGGAAGCAAAGCGGCGCCTTGCACTTTCACCATGCTCTATCAGAGCGACGGCGGTTATCAGGCCCAGGGGCGCTGCAGCGGCAACAAAACCGCGACCGATGCCGCCTTCAACGAAATCGGCAACCTCAACGCCGCGCAGGTGCAGGCTCTCTATCTGCAGACGCAGCCGCCTGCGCCTTGATTTGGCGCGTGTCGCGGCAAAATTCGGGCCGCGGCGCGAATGTTCATTTTGCATACACAATCGCTGGGTTATGCTGCGCCCTCGAAGGATTCTGCATATGACTCGATGGAACTCGACCATGGCGACCCGCTTGCGGGAACCGCTGGAGGACGTGCCGCAAAGACTGGCGCGCGGCGGCGTTGCGATCCGGCGCGCGGCCCGCGATCTGGTGGCGCCACCACGGCGCCGGGCGATTCCGGTCGGCGCCATCGCGCTGGGCGCACTCGCCATCGGGGCCCTGACCATCGGCTTCATCGCTATCGGCGGACTGTCCATCGGAAAAGCGCGAATCGGCCGGCTGCAAGTGGACAATCTGGTGGTGCGCCGGCGCCGCCGCCTGCCCGAGCCGGAAGGCGAAGAAGAAATCTGGCGCTGACCGGCGCGTTCCTTTCGCGCTCTATTTCCCCGATCGCAGCGCCGCCGCTGAACTCGCCGCGACGTCGGCGGGGGCGCAGCCCTTTGCCGATTCCAGCGGCACTTTCGTGAGCCTGCAAGGCAAGACGAGCGGGACGATAAAGAAAGCCAAATAGCGGCACGCGCGCGAATGCGGTTGCGGTCGGCCCATTGCCGGCTGGCGGCAAGCCAACCGGCAATGGTCTCGACGATTGTCGAACACGCCGCTGCCTAAAAAACGCGCGGGCGTATTGGACCCCGAACCGTGAATGCAGTCTGCCGATCGTCCCTGAACCGGCGATGAACGGCGTTCCTGGCTCTTGCCGCGACCGTGACGAACTTTTGCGCGTAGTGCGCGCTCCGCCGCCGCTGTGGAGACGAAGCCATGCAGGATTGCGCTGCGTCTTTCCCATGCGCGGCCACTGCCAAGAGCAGCATGGCCGGAAGGCATGCCGCCGTGATCCGTCCGCACCTCAGCGGCATCGAAAATTCTCCTTCTTCACCGCGCCGCGCCAACTCACGCCGGAGCGGCGGTCGCGCACTATTTTTTTCGCGCAATAGCGCGGCCGGCGCCGCATGAACGTCCGTTAAGGCGCGAGCCTTGAATATGCCCAAATAAGCGGGCACTTAGCGCGCCCATGTCTGGCGATCACTGGCGCGAAAATCTGGAAGCTGCGGAACGCTGGCTGCGCGGCCTGTTTCACCGGCGAGCCGGCTTGTGGGTGCGGATCGGCGCTGTCGCACTGCTCGTCATCTTCGTTCCGCTGACGCTGCTCGACATGTCGCCCGAAATCCTCGGCCTGTTCGCGCCGCCGATCGATCTTTCCAAGGACCTTTATTCGATCAACCGCCCGGTGGCGTTCACCTTCCTCGACGCCGAAGGCCACGACGCCGGACACAGAGGCGCGGTGGTCGGCGACCGGCTGTCGATCGCGCAGATGCCGCCTTATCTGCCCGCCGCCTTCATCGCCATGGAGGACCGCAGCTTCTACACCAATGCCGGCATCGATCCCAAAGGCCTGCTGCGCGCGGCGCTGGCCAATTGGCATGCGGGCCATGTCGTGGCCGGCGGCTCGACCATCACGCAGCAGACCGCCAAGATCATCTTCACCTCGCAAGAGCGCACTTATGCGCGCAAAGTGCAGGAGCTGGTCGAAGCGGCGGAACTTCAGAAGTCGCTTTCCAAGACGCAGATCCTCGAGCTTTATCTGAACCGCATCTATCTCGGCTCCGGTGCCTATGGAGTTGACGGCGCGGCGCACACTTATTTCGGCATCAGCGCGCAGAATGTGAGCCTGGCGCAGGCCGCGATGCTGGCGACGCTGACCCGCGCGCCGAGCGTGTTCTCGCCCCGGCGCGATCTGGCCGCGGCGCAAGCGCGCGCCAGCCTCGTGCTCGACGCGATGGTCGAAACCGGCGCGATCACGCCGCAGCAGGCCGCCGATGCCAAAGCCCATCCCGCCGTCGTGGTCGATCATACCCAGGCCGACGCGCGCAACTTCTTCCTCGACACCGCCGCCGACGAAGCCCTCAAGATGGTGAGCCGCAACGGCGTGGCCCCGACATCCGATCTCGTCGTCCACACCACCTTGGAGCCCGCCTTGCAAGAAGCCGCGCGCCACGCGGTGGCGCATGTGCTGGGCACCAAGGGCAGGAAAGCGCATGCCCACGAAGCCGCCGTGGTGCTGATGAAGGTAGACGGCGCGGTGCCGGCGCTGATCGGCGGGCGCGATTACGACGCCTCCACCTTCAACCGCGCCACGCAAGCCCATCGCCAGCCCGGCTCCGCGTTCAAGCCGTTCGTCTATCTGGCGGCGATGGAGAACGGCATCTCGCCCTGGGACGTGCGCACCGACGGGCCGGTGGACATCAATGGCTGGCAGCCGACCAATTACGGCGGCCGCCACTACGGCACCCTCACCCTGGCGCAGGCACTGGCCCATTCGGTCAACACCATCACCGCCGGGCTCGGCCAGGAAGTCGGCATCTCCACCGTGGTGGAAGCGGCGCATCGCTGCGGCATTGTCTCGGAGCTCGGCGACAATCCCTCGCTCGTGCTGGGCACCAGCGAAGTGACGCCGATGGAGTTGACGACGGCCTATGGCACCTTCGCCAGCGGGGGCTTGCGCGTCTATCCCTATCTCGTCACCGAAGTGGACGACAGCGCGGGGCACGTCCTCTATCGGCGCAAGGCGCCTGAGGACAATCGCGTGGTGGCAAGCCATGTCGACCGCGATGTCGTGCGCATGATGTATGGCGTGATGACGCAAGGCACCGGGCGCGGCGCGGCGATCGCGGGCCACGAAGCCGCCGGCAAGACCGGCACGACGCAGGATTATCGCGACGCCTGGTTCGTCGGTTACACCACCGATTATGTGGCGGGCGTGTGGGTGGGCAACGACGATTCCTCGCCGATGCACAATGTCACCGGCGGCACGCTGCCGGCCGAAATCTGGAAAAGCGTGATGACGGTGGCGGAGAAAGGCTTGCCCGCCACGCCGCTCGACATGTCGCCCGAAGAGCCGCCGAATGCGCAAACCGACACCACCGAGCTGGGCACCGCCGATGAGGAAAGCCAAGACGGCGGCGTCAATAGCGTCAGCGGCCCCATCACCGACGAGGACCAGCAGCAAGAGCAGGAGCAGCAGGCGCAACAGCAGCCGGGTTCCGACGACAATGACGGCCAACGCCGCGGCTTCTTCGACTGGCTATTCGGACGCGGCCAGCCGCGGCAGGAGCAGGAACCACAACAGCCGCGCAGCGCGCCGCAATCGCAATATCCTTCCGATGCGCCCCCGCAGGCCATGCCGCCGCAGCCCTATCCGCAGCAATACGCGCCGCAAGATCAGCGGCAATATGCGCCGTCCGATCAACGGCAGTATCCGCCGCCGGATCAGCGGCAATATCCGCCCCCGGATCAGCGGCAATATTCCTCGCCCTATCCCCGGCAATACGCGCCGCAATATCAACGGCAGTATCAGCAATACCCGCCGCCGGATTCCGGATACGGTCCGCCGCCGCCGCCGCCGAACTATCGGCCCAACCCGAACGTCAACGCGCCCCAGGGCGACGACGAAAGCGGCGACGGCGACGACAACTGAGCTGCGGAAAAAAGTTCTCACGCAAAGCCGCAGAGGGAAGATTTTTCACGCGCCGGCGCAAAGTGGAGTCATCCGGATCGAACACCGCGAGGTGATTATCTTTCGGCCTGCTTCGCGCGCCATTATCGCTTTATCTTTGCGCCGGCGCGTGAACCCCGGCTCTGCGTGAGAGAATCCGTCTTTGCGAGTGCGCGCAAAAAAAGCGCGACCCGGATTTCGCCGGATCGCGCTTCTTTCATTCCTGTGCCGCTTACTGTTGCGGCGGCGGTTGCATCTGTTGCGGCGGGCCGTTCGCCGGGCCGTCTTGCGGGCCGCTATAGTTGGGCGGCGGCCCGTTGCCCGAAGGCGGCGGCCCGTCGTAACCGGCAGGCGGTTGCCCACCGGCGCGGGCGCGCAGCTCCGCGCAATGCTGCGGATGGCTGTTGCACCAGGCCGGACTGTTCAGCTTGGCCCATTGACGTTGCGTGAGCTGGCCAGACGGCGGGCCGTCGTAATCCTGCGGCGGGCCGTTATAACCTGGGGGCGGGCCCGGCGGACCGTAATAGCCCTCGCCGTAATAACGGTGGCGGTAATAGCCGTCATAATAAGGATCGTAGGCGCAGCCGCTCAGCATGAGCGCGGCCAGTCCCGCGACGCTCAGCGATACAACAAGACGTTTCATTCCCGAATTCCTTCGCATTGATGCAGCGCCCATCCGCCGCAGAGGCTACCCTCGCGCCCATTTGCCTGGCAACGGGGCCAAATCCTACGCCTGCGGTGCTAGTGTCTTTGCATAAACGCGCAGAGCACGACCTGAGTTCACTTAAATGAGATGGCGCGCGCGCGAGGCCGCGCGATGGCTCACATCTTGGGCGCCGGCGTGCCGTCGGACCAATGCGTCACCGGCACCATGAGCACGCTGATCTGCTCCGCCGAGCGCTGGAATTGGGGATTGAGCATCGGCGGCGCGCCGGCAAGATCGGCGCCCCACTCGGCGCCGGACGCGCGCGGGAAATAGAACATCAGATGCGGCACCCAGGCGCGCGCGCCGTCGTTCAGATATTGCTGCTTCGACATCATGTAAGTGAGGGCGCCGGGCTCGAGCGCCGGCAGCGCGTGCCTGGCCATATCGGATTTGATCGCGGCATCGAGCGCGGCCTTGTCGTGCACGCCCGACAACACCAGGGCCGTGCGCCGGATGGTGTAAGGCAGGATGTCGCGCACCGCGATCGGATTGTAGCACAGCGGCCCGCGCATATGCGGATTCCAGAATTGCGGGAATTCGTATTGCGCCATCCACGAGCGCTCCACCGCGCAGACGAAGCCGTTGCTGCCTTTGATGGCCGTTTGATAGCCGCGCGGCGTCAGCACAAGGATGGTGGCCTTGTCGGAGATCGACGCGGGTGCCGCGCTTTTGGCCAGCGCCACCTCGTCCAGCCCGTTCATCATGTACTGGCCGACTGGCGCCATCCTGGAATAGTCCGCGCCTTGCGCCGCCGGCGCCAGCAGCAGCAAACCCGCAACAGCCCATTTCATCGCATTCCCCCGACAATGGTCGTGCGCGAACTGTCGCGGATATCGCTTGCAATTTGCAAGTCACGACTTCGCGATAGGCGCGAAGCATGTTAGCGTGCGCCATGCGCCGAACCCCGCCCGCCACGCGCCGCTCAGGCTGCCCGCTCAACGCCGCTCTCGAAATGGTGGGCGACCGCTGGTCGCTGCTCGTCGTGCGCGACATGATGCTGCGCGGGGCATCGCACTACGCGGATTTCCTGAACGGTCACGAACGCATCGCCACCAACATCCTGGCGGACCGGCTGCGCAAGCTGGCGCAGATCGGCATCATCAGCGCGGCGCGCGATACACAAGATCGCCGCAAGCGCATCTATCGGCTGACGAAGAAGGGCATCGCGCTGGCGCCCGTGCTGGTCGAGATGGTGCTGTGGGCCGCGTCGCACGAGGCCACCGGCAATCAGCCGCTGGTGCGCAGCATGCGCGACAAGAAGAGCTTTCTCACCGCAATCCGCGCACGCTGGCAAGATACATTACAGGCACTGTAACGCGCGCAAACCCACACATTGTTTTTGCTTGCATCCGCTTAAGCGAAGCGCGCGTTGCCGAAGAGGTCGGGCTGGTTTGCGAGCAGCGGCGGCTGTTCGGCTTCGCGCAGCACGTCGTCCATCATGCGGAACAGGCGCATCGGCTCGATCGGCTTGAGGAACACCCCGGCGAATCCCGCCTCGCGATAGGCGGATTCGGGCCAGGCGCATTCGTTCTCGGTCAGGGCCAGGATCGGCACATGCTCGCGGCGCGGCGTGGCGCGCATGCGCTCGAATGCCGCGAGTTCTTCGGCCGAATGCAGGTCGATGTCCATGAACACCATGTCCATCGGGTGACGGCGAAACAGGAACAGCGCATCCTCGGCGCGCATCGCGAACACCGCCTCGGCGCCGACCACATCCAGACAGGCGTTGAGCAACTTGCGCTGCACGTCTTCTTCCTCGATGCATAGAATGCGGAGCGATCGGTTGCGTGGGGCGAGCGGTACCATGCGCGGGACCTCTATTGTCCGTGTCAGGACGAAAACCGGCGGCTACCCACGGTTGTTCCGGCGCGATTGGCGGGATACCTAATAAAGGGTAGCGCTTTGCAGCGCATTTGAGGGATGTGGCATGAAACGGCTGATTTTGGCGGCGGCATTGCTGCTTGCGGGCGCGGCAAACGCGGCGCCGACGCACATCACTTTCGTCACCGACTGGAAGGCGCAGGCCGAACATGGCGGCTTCTACGAAGCGCAAGCCCTGGGCTTCTACGCCAAGCGCGGCTTGGACGTGCGCATCCTCGAAGGCGGCCCGAGCGTGAACGTGCCGCAGATATTGGCGGGCGGCGCGGCGGATTTCGGCATCGGCTCCAACGGATTCATTCCGCTCAACATGGCGCGCGAAGGCATTCCAATCCGTGCCGTGATGGCGATATTCCAGAAGGACCCACAAGTGCTGATCGCGCACCCGCGCGCCGATGTGAAGTCGCTCGCCGACATGAAAGGCAAGCCGATCATGATCGCGGATGCGAGCACGGTGGCGTTCTGGCCGTGGCTGAAAGCGAAGTTCGGCTATTCGGATTCGCAGATTCGCAAATACACCTTCAACCTGGCGCCGTTTCTCGTCGACAAGAACGCCATCCAGGAGGGCTATCTGACCAGCGAGCCCTACACCATTGAGCAGCAGGCGCATTTCAAGCCGCAAGTCTTCCTGCTCGCCGACAACGGCTACCCCGGCTACGCCAACATGGTGCTGGTGCCGCAGAAATGGATCGACGGAAACCCGAAAGCGGTGCAGGCGTTCGTGGATGCAACGCGCGAAGGCTGGGCGCAATATCTCTTCGGCAACCCCGCGCCGGCGAACGCGCTGATCAAGAAGAGCAACCCCGAAATGAGCGACGGCCTCATCGCGCAAGCCATCGCCAAGATGAAATCATACGGCATCGTGGTGAGCGGCGACGTCTCTTCGCCCGCGCAAATCGGCCGCATGACGGATGCCCGCTGGAAAACCTTCTTCGACACGATGGCCAGCGAAGGGCTGTATGCAAAGACGCTGGATTACCGGAAAGCGTATGATTTAAGGTTCGCGAGATAGAGTAGCCCTCGCCCTACGGCGGAGAGGGTTGGGTGAGGGGGATGGTAAAGGCACACACCGAACAGAAACGCGACGCGCTGTCGAGAAACCGGTCCCGCGCGAAAGCGATGCGGCATGAACCGGTGGTGACCGAAAAGCTGTTCTGGTCCATCGCGCGAAACTGTCAACTCGATGGATTGAAATTCAAGCGCCAAGTTCCGGTCGGGCCGTTCATCGCGGACTTCCTGTGCGCGGAGCACAGGCTGATCGTTGAGTTGGATGGGCCTTTCCATAGCGCGGCGCGCGATAGCAACCGTGACGCGTATCTGTCGGAACGGGGTTATCGCGTTTTGCGCTTCACCAACAAAGAAACGGCAAGCGACATCGCGACTGTGCGTGCGATCATCCTGAACGAATTGCGCGCGCGGCCCCCTCACCCAACCCTCTCCCCCAATGGGGGAGAGGGCTAAAGTACGGCATGACTCCGCTCCTCACCCTCACCGGCATCGCCAAGACGTTCGACAACGGGG
>DASXFK010000051.1:0-9565 GCA_036489635.1 Rhizomicrobium sp.
GTCTGGCGGATGGGTGCCGCCGCTCGGAGCGGATTGACATCGGTGCCCGGGTGTTGACGATCCCCCATTCCCAGGGGCGCCCGAAAGGGCTGAGATCGCGAATGGTCGCGGATCCCTTTGAACCTGATCCGGCTCACACCGGCGTAGGGAGAGGTTGATATGACGCTTAACATCCTTGTGAATGGCGAAGTTCACCGCATCGCGGCCGGTCTGAATGTGCGCGAGCTGCTGGCCAGCATCGGGCAGGACCCGGCGAAGGTCGCGGTGGAGCGCAATCTCGAGATCGTGCCGCGCTCGCAATATGCCACGGTGATGGTCGGCGACGGCGACAAATTCGAGATCGTGCATTTTATCGGCGGCGGAAACGCGCCTGTGGAAACGCCGCGTGTGGACAAGCCGTTCGTGCTGGCGGGCAAGACTTATAAATCGCGCCTCATCATCGGCACCGGCAAGTTCAAGACCTACGAAGACAACGCGCGCGCATTACAGGCGAGCGGCGCGGAGATCGTGACGGTCGCGGTGCGCCGCGTGAACCTCACCGATCCGAACCAGCCCAAGCTGATCGATTTCATCGATCCGAAGAAAGTCACCTATCTGCCAAACACGGCCGGATGTTTCACTGGCGAAGAGGCGGTGCGCACCTTGCGGCTGGCGCGCGAAGCGGGCGGCTGGTCCTTGGTGAAGCTGGAAGTGCTGGGCGAGAAGAAGCTGCTCTATCCCGACATGCTGGAGACTCTCCGGGCCACCGAGATGCTCACGAAGGACGGCTTCCAGGTGATGGTCTATTGCAGCGACGATCCACTGATGGCGAAGCGCCTGGAGGGCATTGGCGCGGTGGCGATCATGCCGCTGGCGTCGCCCATCGGTTCGGGCATGGGCATCCAATCGACCGTCAACATCCGCATGATCGTCGAGGACGCGAAAGTGCCGGTGATCGTGGACGCGGGCATCGGTACCGCGTCCGACGCCGCGGTGGCGATGGAGTTGGGCTGTGACGGTGTGATCTCCAACACCGGCATCGCGCACGCGAAGGACCCGGCGCAGATGGCGCGCGCCATGAAGCTTGCGGTGGAGGCGGGCAGGCTGGCATGGCTCGCGGGCCGTATGCCGAAGAAGGCCTATGCCGATCCGTCCAGCCCGATCGCGGGTTTGATTTGATCATCGCCGCGCTTCTGCTTGCTGGCGTGGTTGGAAACGGCGCGGAACAGGCCGTCGCGCTGCTCAATCACTCATCGTGGACGGATATCGGTCCAGGTCGCACATATGCGCAGTTGGAACCTGGGGAGATCGCACGCTTGCGCAAGTGCGCGACGGCCTCGATGTACTTCGAACATTGGGACGGCCGCACATTCGACGAGGTATTTTTGACCGGCATCAGTATGCGGATCACCTTCGCCCGCGCCGACCTCGCGCGGTCACGAGACACCAAAGTCATCACGCTTTATCGTGACGCGAACTCCGCAATGCCAAGCGAAACGCTTTGGCTCACCAACAATTCCACGGTGCTAACGCAACTTATCCCGCCCGCAAGCCCGCACGTGTTCGTACGGTGTGGGACGCGCTGATTATTTTTTCGCCGTCTTTTCAATCCATCCCGCGAACGCATGCAAAATCTTTTGCAGATATTCGCGCTTGGAAGTGTCTTCGATCTCGCCTTTATCATTCACGAGCTTGTTGGAACCCGCGATGTAGGCTTCCGGCTGTTGCAGCACCGGCATGTCGAGGAACACCAAACTTTGGCGCAAATGATGGTTTGCGCCAAAGCCGCCGATGTTGCCGGGCGAATTGGAGATCACGGCAACCGGTTTTCCAGACCAGACACTCGCCCCATAAGGCCGTGAGCCGACGTCGATCGCGTTCTTCAGCACGCCCGGAACCGAGCGATTGTATTCGGGCGTGACGAACAGCACGGCATCGAAGGGCTTGATCTTCTCGCGAAACGCCTTCCACGCTTGCGGCGGATTGGCCTCGGTGTCCTCGTTATAGTGCTCAAGATCGCCGATCTCGACGATGTGCAGTTCAAGCTCGGGCTTGGCGAGCGGGATGAGTGCGTTCGCCAGCTTGCGGCTGAACGATTCCTTGCGGAGACTTCCGATAATGACGGCGACTTTGCGGGGCATGATTAGTCCTTTCGAGAAGACTAAACGCGCGAAGCGTCGCGATCTATCCCTTCACCATCTTGTTCAGGATATCGGTGTCCAGCGCGCCTTCGCGCATCTTGCCGTCGATGATGAAGGCTGGCGTTCCGTCGATCTTGGCGGCGTCGGCCAATGTCTTGGCGCGGGCGATGGCTTCATCCACTTCCGGCTTCTGCATGTCGGCTTTGAGGCGGTTCACGTCGAGGCCCGCTTTCGCAGCATCCGCGTAGATCATGTTGTCGTCCGTGACATCGTCTTCGCTCATCAGCGCGAAGTGGAAGGCGAGGTATTTGTCGGGCTGGTTGCGCGCCGCGATGGCCGCGCGCGCCGCTACCGTCGATTGCGGCCCCTTTATCGGGAATTCGATAAAGGCAAAACGCGTGTCGTTCTTGTGCGCGGCGTAATATTTCTTCACCGCCGGGATCGATGCGCGGCAATACGGACAATTGTAGTCGAAGAATTCGACCAGCGTGGTCTTCGCGGTCTTCGGTCCGGTAATGAACGCCAGCCGCGGATCGAAAAAAGCTTTCAACCCCAGTTTGTTCACCGCGACCTGGCGCGTGCTGTCGTCGTCCTCCTGCTGCTTGGCCTGAAGGGTGCTCGTCATATCGGCGAGAATTTCGGGATGAGATTCCAGATAGGCATGCATGGCCTTGTCGCCTGCGCCGGGAAACGCTCCCAAGGCCGCTGCGCCGAAAACCACCACCAGCGCGATGGCGGCTCCTCCGAGCGCTCCCGCCAGTGCCACTTTCCATTGTCCGTTCATCGAATAGTCGCCTCTATCGCTCGCTCTCTGATTTCGCCTGCGGCGCCGACACCGCCACGATGTCCTGCGCGCGCTCCCAATCGCGCGAGCCCTCCGGCAACGCCTGTTGCGCGCGGGTCGCGAAGATCATCGCCTGCTTCCAGCCATCGACCGAATAATAGCGCTCTGCGGTCGAAAGGTCCGCCATCGGCTGGTTGCCGGCATCGCTATAGGCTTGCGCCGCTTCGTACCAGCCGAATGTATTGTCGCTCTCCTGCTGAAGCGCAATCTTCAAATTCGCCAGCGCCGGTTGTGTCAGCGCCGGATTCTCCGTGGCGATCTCCGCGGCGGCGAGTGAAATCCGCAGCAGCGGCGCGTCCGGCAGGAGGTTCACGGACTTCTGGTAGGGTGCGATGCCCTTTAGCGGCTGAGCCATCTCGACATAGATCTGGCCCAGAACTTCCCAGAAATACGGATTCTTCGGCTCTTCCTTGATGAGCGCGTTGATCTCGGTGAGCGCCTTGGCCATGTCTGGCTTGCGGAAATAGGCCATCGCACGGGCGTAGCGCGCGGGCTCGCTGGTGTCCGATGGCGGGTAGCGCTGCAAGACGGTATCGACATTTTCCAGGTAGCCCGCCAGTTTTGCCTGCACGAGTTGAAACTTGAGAATCGCTTCCGGCGAATCCTTGACGTCCTTGTAAGGCGAGGCATCGACGAGCTGTTGCAGCATATCTATCCGATCGCGCGACAGAGGATGATCGAGATACATCGGATCGATCTTGTAATGCGCCTCGTCGCGCGCGAATTTCTGGAACACTTCCAGCATGCCACGGCCCGATTGGTGCGTGGCAAGCAGGAACTTCTGGCCCATGCGGTCGGCGGTGCCTTCCTGTGCGCGGCTGAACTGGTTGAAGGTGGATTGCGCCGCCTGCTGCCCGAGACCCATCACCGCCATGCCGGCTTCGCCGCCGCCGGCGGCCATGACGGCAACGCCCAGCGCCATACCGATCAGCATCGGGATCATGGCCTTGCTCATGGCCTGCCGGGAGCGCGTCAGGTGGCCGCCCGCGATATGGCCGGTCTCATGCGCGAGCACGCCGATCATCTGGTTCGGGCTGTCGAGCCGAATGAACGTGCCAGCGTTCACCACGATGACAACGCCTTCGTCTGCGCTGGGGCTATAAGTCGCTGCGGCGTTGATCGAGGGATCGTCGAGCAGATACATTTTGATGGAAGCAGGATCGATGCCCGCGGCCTTGAGGATCGGTTCCTCGTAGCTGTACATGAGGCGCTCAATCTCGGTATCGCGTATCACATCGCCGCTCTGCGCCATCACGGGTTCGACGCCCACCAGCAACGCAAGCAGGCTCGGCAGGACGACGCACAAGACGCGCGACATCGTGCGCAGGACGGCGGCGAGGCCGCCCAGCCGTCGCGAAGGGTTGCAAAACGTCAAGGCTTGGACTCTCCTCTACGCCAGCCATTGCCCCTCAGTCGCGGGAACGGTATGTGCGCTGTGGCGGCCCGTCAACGCGGCACGATACTACGATCTCGCGTCCGGGCCTTAGGCTAACTATTCAGGATCATTGCATGTCGCGATTGGCTTTTTTTGTCGGTGCAGCCGGCATGCTGCTCCTTACAGCTTGTTCATCTATCGACGGCGTGCTGAGCATTTCGGATTCCGCCTCATCCCCGCCAACCGGCCTTGTGGTGGGCGATGAGCCCTATGCGGTGAAAGCGGGCGCGCTGATTCTGTCGCAAGGCGGCAGTGCGGTCGATGCCGCCACCGCAACCTACTTCGCGCTTGCCGTCACGTATCCCGTCGCAGCAGGTCTGGGCGGCGGGGGAGTCTGCGTCGTGCACGATCAGGCGAGCGGCAGGAGCCAAACCTTCAACTTCCTGGCGCGCGATTCCGCCGGTGGCGGTCCCTTTGCAGTGCCCGGCAACGTGCGCGGCTTCGCGATGATGCAATCCGAATTCGGCCGCTTGCCGTGGCAGCGCGACGTGTCGCAGGGCGAGGGACTGGCAGCGACCGGCTTTCCGATTTCGCGCGCGCTCGCCGCCCGTCTCGTCGCCAGCCAGGATGTGATCCGCCTCGATGCCGGATTGTCGGCGGAGTTTCTCAACGAGAGCGGACAGGTGAAACCGGTGGGCGCCATCGTGTCCAATCCCGAACTTGCGGCGACCATGGCATCCATTCGCGAGATGCGCGGGCCGCTGGGCTTCTATGTCGGCCCTGTGGCGAACAAGATTTCGAGCTACGCGGCAGGCGCGGGCGGCGGTCTGACCTCTGCCGAACTCGCCGGATACAGTGCGAGCCTGGAGCCCGCACGCGCGGTGCCGCTCGGCGATGTCGTCGCCTATATTCCGCAAGGCAATGTTGCATCCGGAAGATTCGCCACGGCGCTCCTGGTACGCGTCGGCGGCGCACAGGGGCTGAGCAGCGATGCCAATCCCGCGGCGTCGATCGCCGCGGCGACGAAACAGGTGCTGGACGCCTTCAAGATCGCAAGCCTGCCGAAAGATCTCGGCGCTACCGGCTTCGCGGCGACCGACACGAGCGGTGAAGCCGTGGCGTGCGGGGTGACGATGAACGGACCGTTCGGTTCCGGCCGCACCGCAAAAGGAACCGGCGTGACATTGGCCAAGTCGCCGTCATCGGGCGCCGCCGGCCTGTCGGCGGCATTTCTCACCCCGATCGTGGCGACGGATTCATCTGGCGCGATTGCGCTGGCTGGGGCAGGCGCCGGCGGTCCGAACGGGACCGCGGCCGCTATCTATGCGCTGGCGCGCCTTTCGCGCGGCGCCGACGTGACGCGGGCCAACGATATCCACTCGACCGGCCTTGCCCCATACGACACAGTCAATGTCATCGCCTGCCAGAACGGCAGCTGTGCAGCGCTGCCGGATCCGGGTGGGAATGGACTAGGCGCCGCTGCGACGCCGCCGGATTCTCAGTAGTCAGGAGCGGAACGTCCGCTGCCACCAGCCTCTGCGCGGCGTGTCCGCTGCTTCCGCTACTTCCTCGGAAGCGTCATGCATCGCCGCCTCATGCAATACGGGCGCGGCTGTTGGCAGCTCGGGAGTCGCAGTCGGCGGTTCATCGGCCTGCTGTGACCAGCCCGAGTCCGATGCGTCATTCGTCTCCGGCAGTTGGGCTGTTTCCTGAGAAGGATGCTCGGCGGCGTGCTGCGCGCCGTTTTCCGTTGGGCTTGTGCTCGAACTGTGGCTACGTCCACCGCGACGGCGCCGTCTGCGCCGGCGCTGTCCGCTTTCGCCACTTGAACTCGAGCCGCCCTGCTGCGTGCCTTGAGACGGCACACTTTGAGAGGGCACGCTTTGCGTTGATTCCTCGGTCATCTCGGGAGTCGTATCGGGACCATCTTCCATTCCGCCAAAGCGCTCGTCGCCGAAAGAGGGCGTGCGTTGCTGCTCTGGGGCAATGTGCTGCGAAGAATTGTGCTGCGGCTGTCGCTGCGGTGAATCGTTGCTGCTGCTCTGTGAGCCGCGGCCACGCCCACCGCGACGCCTGCGCCTACGATGTGAGGTGCTCGAACTCTGCTGTGGCTGCTGCTGGCTGGAAGCCGGCGGTTCGGCATGCGTCAAATCTTCGTGCTCTTCCGACTCCTCAACCTCTTCCGACAGATCGGTCGGCGCTTCGACGAACGTTTCTTCCGCCGGCGGAGCGCTCGGCGCGGGCAATGTCGGACGATCTTCCGGGGCCAGCTGTGCGGTGCGTTCGACCTCGAAATTGCCCGCGAGGATGTCTTCCTTCGGCAGGAAACTGATCGCCATGCGGTAATCGGTTTCGATGCGCTGCAGTTCGCGGCGCTTCTGGTTGAGCGTGTAGATCGCCACATCGCCCGGCACGCGTACGGTCACCGCAGCGGACCGCAGCTTCTGACCCTCCTCCTCCAGTCCGCGCAGCACGCGCAAAGCGGTGGATTCCACCGAACGCACGATGCCTTGGCCGCCGCAATGGGGGCAGGGGACAGTCGATCCCGCGACGACGCCCGCGCGCAAACGCTGACGCGACATTTCCAGCAGACCGAACTGGCTGATCTTTCCGATCTGGATGCGGGCGCGATCGTTCTTCACCGCATCGCGCAGGCGCTTTTCGACATGGCGGTCGTTGCGGCTGTCTTCCATGTCGATGAAGTCGATGACGATGAGGCCGGCGAGATCGCGCAGGCGCAATTGGCGGCCGATCTCGTCAGCGGCTTCCAGATTGGTCTTGTGGGCCGTTTCCTCAATGGAGTGCTCGCGCGTGGCACGGCCTGAATTCACGTCGATCGAAACCAGCGCCTCGGTCTGGTTGATAACGATGTAGCCGCCGGATTTCAGCGTCACCGTTGGCTGGAACATGGCATCGAGCTGAGCTTCGATGTGATGGCCCTGGAAGAGCGGCACCGGTTCTTTGTATTGCTTCACGTTCTTCGCATGGCTCGGCATCAGCATGCGCATGAAATCTTTGGCGTTACGGTATCCGTCATCGCCCTCGACGACGATGTCGGCGACGTCCTTATTATAGAGATCGCGGATGGCGCGCTTGATGAGATCGCCTTCTTCATAGACGCAGGCCGGCGCGTTCGAATTGAGCGTGGTTTCGCGGATCGTGTCCCACATGCGCAGCAGATATTCGTAGTCGCGCTTGATCTCGACCTTGGTACGGTTCTCGCCGGCCGTGCGGATGATGAGCCCCATGCCTTCAGGCAGCTCAAGCGTGGCGGCTGCCGATTTCAGGCGCTTGCGATCGCTCGCGTTGGTGATCTTGCGGGAGATGCCGCCGCCGCGCGGCGTGTTGGGCATCAGCACGCAATAGCGGCCGGCGAGGGAGAGGTAGGTGGTGAGCGCCGCGCCCTTGTTGCCGCGCTCTTCCTTGACCACCTGAACCAGAATGATCTGGCGACGTTTGATGACTTCCTGAATTTTGTAATGACGCTTGCGCATCCAGCGCTGTGCCGGGCGGCCGCTGCGCAGCGGCTGCGTGGATGGCTCGCCATTGGCAGGGGCTTCTGCGGCAGTTTCGCCGTTCTCGGACGGAATCGCGTCGGTCGGATCGCCAATTCCGAATTCGGGCCGGGATTCTTCGAACAGCGTCGCAAATCCCGGCGTTTCGGGATGCTCGCCGGAATCCGGCGCGGGATTCGCAAAATGCTCGTCGTCGACGTGCTCGACCAATTCTTCCGCCGCTTCTCCTTCTTCGTCCCCATCGTGCGCGTGCGGTTCGAAATCCTCGGGCTCCGAGGCGTGGGCATGTTCGTCCGGGCCATCGTCTTCGTGATCGTCTTCAGGATGATCGTCTTCGTGGCCGGCTTTGTTGTCGAAAATCTGATCGTGAGTTTCATCGTCCGGATGCGGCTCGGATAACGGCGCGCCTTCCGCTCCCGCATCGCGCGCATCCGCTTCGTCCTGGGCGGCGAGTTCCTCGTCGCTCAGCACGGCGGTGCCGGTTTCGACGGGTTCGAATTCCTCTTCCGCGCGGCGGCGCGCTTCCGCCTGCTGCTCGGCGATCAGCGCCTGACGGTCGGCGACGGGGATTTGATAATAGTCCGGATGGATTTCCCCGAAGGCGAGAAAGCCCTGCCTGTTTCCGCCATATTCGACAAAGGCCGCCTGCAGCGACGGCTCCACGCGCGTCACCTTGGCGAGATAGATGTTTCCCTTGAGAGGCCGCTTGGACGCGGCTTCGAAATCAAATTCCTCGACTTTTTGTCCGTCGAGAACGACGACCCGGGTCTCCTCCGGGTGGCTGGCATCGATCAGCATGCGCTTGGGCATGGAATTCTCCACGCGAACGTCTGCGCGGCGCTGAAGCATCCAGGGCTCCGGCGGCGGCGGTTCGCATTGTCAGGGGGTGAGGCTCGCGCGCCTGCCGAAGCGGCCGTGCCGCTTGTTTCGTCGAGGAGGCGCAAGCAAAAAGGGTCATCAACTCAAAATCACAGACGGCAGATAAGCTGCCAGGAGCTCGCCGCAGGAGCGTGTTCGCAACATGATCCCGGGGAACAGGCTGGCGAGAACAGCGCTAGGCTGCGCGGCGAAGCAGGTCTTCATCTTGTACGGGGCATCCCCCCGCACTGCAAGGGCGCAGGACGCTTCCCCGTAAGGCCAAGTAACTACAGCTATAAAAGGCAAAAATGATGCATTTCGGCCATACCCGTGGCGAAAGTAGGCCGCACACCTACGTGTGACTTGTTTTTCATGACGCCTCGGTAACAGATGCGTATGGGATGAATCGCAGTTTAGCCCAATCGGGCAGTTATTTGCATTAGGGGGATCCATGTTAGGCGTGAAAAGCAACCTCTTGTCGGGCGCGAAATTTGTTTCCGGAACAGAGGCTTATGTACAAGCGGTCGCGCAAACGACTATTCGGAAGAGCGGGGATTCCAAGCTCACCGATTATCTGGTCGCTGCGGCCATCGGCATTGGCGCACTGGTAGGCACAATGGCTCCGGCGGTCGCGCAAACTGCGCCCGATTGCAAGACGGATCCCGCGAATCCTGCATGTAGCGTGGAAACCGTCGTCGTCACTGGTTCACGCATTCCGCGTCCCGAAGCCGATTCGCCCAACCCTGTTCAGTCCGTGACGGGGGCGGACATCCAGCATAGCGGCGACACGGATGTCACAGAATATCTGAAGCGCATTCCCGCCCTCGTCGGTTCGCTCGGCGATTCCGAACTG
>DASXFK010000061.1:0-13987 GCA_036489635.1 Rhizomicrobium sp.
AGCAAATTCTTCAGCGTCTCGCCGCAAGGCAGCGGCGTGCCCCAGCGCGATTTGATGTAAGCGGCGAAAGCGGTGACGTGGCGCGCTTCCTCGCGCGTCTGGTTGGCGGCGTATTCCTGCGCGCCGGGATCCTTCAGGATGTGGCAGAGCGAAGCCGACAGCGCGAGCGCGCCCTGCTCGCCATGCAGCAACGCCGACAACTGCCAACGCGCGGCTTCGTTCGCGAAATGAATCTTCTGCGCGCGCGACATGTTCTCGCCGATGCGGGTGTGGAAGATCGCGAAGAATTCCTCCGGCATGATGGTGTCGGCTTGCAGATCGAACGGCGCGTTGAAGTCGATGTACTTCTTGTCCAGCGGATCCCAGAAATGGTCGTGCGTCGCGCTGATGATCTTGTCGAACGCGGTGGAGCGCGCGCCATAACGCGCGGGGTCCAGCATCGCGGGAAAATCGTCGGGCGCGACGGCGTCGTAAGCATTGTCTTTGGTGATCTGGACCATGGGAGGGTCTCCGCAGAATGGCGCTGCCCTCAATATGGAGAGGTTCCCCCGAAAGTCAACAAAAATGACGCCAGCGTCACGATTTATGACGATGCGTCATGTGCTCAGGAATCCGCCAACGTGCCCTTAGTCGAAGCCACGCCGCCTTCCAGCCGGTCGTCCGGCGACATCGCCTGGCGCAGCGCGCGCGCCGTGCCCTTGAAGCAACTTTCCACGATGTGATGGCTGTTCTCGCCGTAGAGATTTTCGATGTGCAGGCACACGCCCGAATGCTGCGCGAAAGCCTGGAACCATTCCTTGAACAGTTCGGTGTCCATCTCGCCCAGCTTCTGGCGCGGGATCGTCACTTTCCAGATCAGATAAGGCCGGTTGGAGACATCGATCGCCACGCGCGTCAATGTCTCATCCATCGGGATAAGCGCGGAGCCGAAACGCGTGATGCCGGCGAAATCGCCCAACGCCTTCTTCACCGCCTGGCCGATGACAATGCCGGTGTCTTCCGTGGTGTGATGGTAATCGACATGCAGGTCGCCGCTCGCGCGCACCTTCAGGTCCATCATGGAGTGGCGGCCGAAGCTCTCCAGCATGTGGTCGAGAAAGCCGATGCCGGTGTCGATATCGCAATCGCCCGTGCCGTCCAGATCGAGCGACACGGAAATCTCGGTTTCCCGCGTTTTGCGTTCAACGGTTGCGGTGCGCATGGGGCAAGCCTATTTGAGTCCTGTCCCTAAGATATAACAGCCCTATGAAAAAGCCGGAAATAAAAGAAGACCAGCGCTGGCGCTCCACCACCATTCTGTCCGTCCGCAAGGGCGGGAAGGTCGTGATTGCAGGCGACGGGCAGGTGACCTTGGGCGCCACCGTGATGAAGGCCAATGCGCGGAAAGTTCGCCGGCTGGGCAAGGACGGCGCGGTGATCGCGGGCTTCGCGGGCGCCACAGCCGATGCTTTCGCGCTGTTCGAGCGGCTGGAGGCGAAGCTGGAGCAGCATCCCGGCAATCTGGCGCGCGCCTGCGTGGAGCTGGCGAAGGACTGGCGCACCGACAAATATCTGCGCCGCCTCGAAGCCGTGATGGCGGTGGCGGACGCGAAAGCCTCGCTCATTCTATCCGGTACAGGCGATGTGGTCGAGCCGGAGAACGGCTTGATCGGCATCGGCTCCGGCGGGCCTTACGCGTTGTCGGCCGCACGCGCGTTGCTGGATTCGCCCCTGAGCGCGCAAGAGATCGCGAGCCGCGCCATGAAGATCGCGGCCGAGATCTGCATCTATACCAACGCGAACATCGTCATCGAGAGCCTTGACGCGACTTGACCCTTCCGGCCCCGAGATGTACATTAAAAGAGACTAATGTACACGAGCGTGCCGTGGCACTTCATTTGAGCAATTCCCGAACCGACAAGCTGGCGCGCAAATTGGCACGCGAGACCGGTGAGAGCCTGACCGAAGCGATCAACAGGGCGCTGGAAGAGCGGCTTGATCGCGTCGGCAAAAAAAAGGCGGCCGATGTCGAAAAGTTCGTCGCCGATCTGACGGCCATAGCCAAGCGCGCCACAGGGCTTCGCAAGTTGAAGAAATCGTCTCGCGAGCTCATCGAAGAGCTTTATGACGAAGATGGTCTGCCGCGCTGATGGTCGTTGACGCTTCGGCTGTTCTCGCTGTTCTGCTGGAAGAGCCGGAGGCCGGCATGTTCAAGCACGCGCTTGCGGAGGCGTCCGTGCTGCACATATCTCCGGTCAACTGGTTCGAGATCGCGATTAAAGCCGAGAAGGCGGGCAAGCAGGATGTCGCCGCGTTCCATGACTTTATGGACCGTCTTTCAGTCGTCGTCGTACCCGTGGATGAATCGCAGATGCATCTCGCCCACGATGCCTGGCGGGATTTCGGTAAAGGCCGCCATCCCGCCAAACTCAATTTGGGTGATTGCTTCGCCTATGCGCTAGCCAAACAAATGGGCGAGCCTCTGCTGTTCAAGGGCGGAGACTTTGGCAGGACGGACATTAAATCCGCGGTTTGATCGCAACTGGACATCGCTGCGTGCCGCGACCATATAGCAATTTATGACCTCCTTCTTCACCCCGCGCGAAATCGTTTCCGAGCTTGATCGCTATATCGTGGGCCAGCATGACGCCAAGCGCGCTGTCGCCATTGCGCTGCGCAATCGCTGGCGCAGGCAACAACTGCCGCCGGAATTGCGCGAGGAAGTGCTGCCCAAGAACATTCTGATGATCGGGCCCACCGGCGTCGGCAAGACGGAAATTTCGCGCCGCCTCGCCAAGCTGGCGCAGGCGCCGTTCCTGAAGGTGGAAGCGACCAAGTTCACCGAAGTCGGTTATGTCGGCCGCGATGTGGAGCAGATCGTGCGCGATCTCATCGAGATCGGCATCGCGCAGGTGCGCGAGCGCAAGCGCCGCGATGTCGAGGCGCAGGCCGAAGCGCGCGCCGAAGAGCGAGTGCTCGATGCGCTGGTCGGCGCCAATTCCAGTGCCTCCACGCGCGAAGTGTTCCGCAAGCGGCTGCGCGATGGCGAATTGAACGATAAGGAAATCGAATTGGAGATGAAGAACGCGGGCGGCGCGCCGTCGTTCGAAATCCCCGGGATGCCGAATGCGCAGATCAGCATGGTCAATCTGGGCGACATGTTCGGCAAGGCGTTCGGCGGCGGTCAGGGCAAGCCGCGCCGACTGACGGTGGAGCAGGCGCATGAGCCGCTCGTCGCCGAGGAAGCCGACAAGCTGCTCGACGAAGACGCGATCACGCGCGAAGCCATCGAAACCGTGGAGCAGAACGGCATCGTGTTCCTCGACGAGATCGACAAGATTTGCGCGCGTTCGGAATTTCGCGGCGGCGGCGACGTCAGCCGCGAAGGCGTGCAGCGCGATCTGCTGCCGCTGATCGAAGGCACCACGGTTGCCACCAAGCACGGCCAGGTGAAGACCGATCACATTCTCTTCATCGCCTCCGGCGCGTTCCACACCGCCAAGCCTTCCGACCTGTTGCCGGAGTTGCAGGGTCGCTTGCCGATCCGCGTCGAGTTGAAGGCGCTGTCGCGCGACGATTTCCAGCGCATCCTCACCGAACCGGAAGCCAGCCTCATCAAGCAATATGTGGCGCTGATGCTGACGGAGGGCGTGACGCTGGATTTCTCCGATGACGGCATCGGTGCCATCGCCGACATCGCGGCCCAAGTGAACGCCACGGTGGAGAACATCGGCGCGCGGCGCTTGCACACCGTCATGGAGCGCGTGCTGGACGAGATCAGCTTCACCGCAACCGACAGCGCCGGCCAGAAGCACGTCATCGATGCCGCCTATGTGAAATCGCGCGTCGAAGACCTCGCCCGCGATCAAGATCTGTCGCGATTTATTCTTTAGGCCATACCCCAATTGTCATGGCCCGATTTAAGCGGGCCATGACAATTTTTGGGAATGAGTGAGATGGACTAACGCGGCGGCTGCGGCGGCAGTTTTTCGAACTGCACCAGATTCGCGTCGATATGCGCCCAGGGTTGCGCGGAACTGGTGTAGAGCGCGCCGCTCATCTTGAGCCAGCTTGGATCGTCCAGCGATCCGGCTTTCACCACCCAGACTTGGCCGCCCGGCGGTTCGCTGAACAAGGGCGAGCCGCAATCGCCACAAAAGCTTCGCGTAAGATCGTTGCCGGAATCCGCCGTCACCGTATGGCGCCGGGGCGTTCCCTTTGTCAGCTTGAACGCCGCGGCAGGAACCACCACGGCCGTCGAGAATCCGCCGCCGCTGGCATATTGGCAGTCGCGACAATGGCAGTTCATCACCGCGAACGGTTCGGCGGACACTTCGTAACGCACCGCCCCGCAGCGGCATCCTCCCTGGAACGGTGCGGCCATCGGATTCTCCTCGTTTTCCGGCCTTTCGATCATAGGATGTTCGCGCCTCCGGGTTCCAGTTGACCCCCCGAAGAATCCTTGCAAAAAGTCGCGCCGCTTTTGCCTTATGAATGAAGGAATTGGGTATGCGCGGGAACTATCTCTTCACCAGCGAGAGCGTGTCCGAAGGCCATCCAGACAAAGTCAGCGACCGCATCTCCGATGAAGTGGTGGATCTGTATTTCCGCGAAGGCCCCAAGAGCGGTTTGTCCGAATGGGACATCCGCACGGCCTGCGAAACCTTGTGCACGACCAACCGCGTGGTGATTGCGGGCGAGACGCGCGGCCCCAAGCACATCGGGCCGGCGGAGATCGAGGAAGTCGCGCGCAAAGCGATCAAGGATATCGGTTACGAGCAGGAAGGCTTCCACTGGAAGACCGCGCAGGTCGAGGTGCTGCTGCACGCGCAGTCCGCGCACATCGCGCAAGGCGTCGATGCGAAGGGGAATAAAGACGAAGGCGCGGGCGATCAGGGCATCATGTTCGGTTATGCCTGCACCGAAACGCCGGCGCTGATGCCGGCGCCGCTGTTCTACAGCCACAAGATTCTGAAGCTCATGGCCGATGCGCGGCACGCCGGCAAGGAGCCGACGCTTCAGCCCGATGCCAAGAGCCAGGTCACGCTGCGCTATGAAAACGGCACGCCGGTGGAAGCGACGCAGATCGTCGTCTCCACGCAGCACAGCCACGAAGATCAGACGTCGAACGACATCCGCCGAATTGTCGAGCCGTATGTGCGCCAGGCGCTGCCCAAGGAATGGATCAACGACAAGACCGTGTGGCACATCAACCCGACCGGCTCGTTCGTGATCGGCGGCCCGGATGGCGACACCGGTCTCACCGGCCGCAAGATCATCGTGGACACGTATGGCGGCGCGGCCCCGCATGGCGGCGGCGCGTTCAGCGGCAAGGACCCGACGAAGGTGGATCGCTCGGCGGCTTATGCCGCGCGCTATCTGGCGAAGAACGTGGTGGCTGCCGGTTTGGCGGATCGCTGCACGTTGCAGATTTCCTATGCCATCGGCGTGGCAGAGCCGCTGTCGCTCTATGTCGATCTGCACGGCACCGGCAAAGTGGATGAAGCCAAGCTCGAGAAGGTTCTGCCCGAGTTGATGAGCCTGAAGCCGCGCAACATCCGCGAGCATCTGGCGCTCAACAAGCCGATCTATGCGCGCACGTCGGCCTACGGCCATTTCGGCCGCGAGCCCGATTCCACCGGCGGCTTCACTTGGGAAAAGACCGATCTCGCGGATGCGCTGAAGCGCGCGTTCTGAAGTGAGCGGCGAACACGCCGAACGTCACCGGCGGAAGCTCTACGGCCGCCGCAAGGGCCCGAAGCTTTCGCCGCATAAATCTCAGTTGTTCGAGACGTTGCTGCCGAAGCTTGCGCTGGATATTCGCGCAGGCGCCGATCCGCGGTCGTATTTCGAGAATGTCGAAGACGTCTGGCTCGAAATCGGATTTGGCGCGGGCGAGCATTTGTTGTGGCAGGCACAACAACATCCGCATGTCGGGTTGATCGGCGCGGAGCCGTATGAGTCCGGCGTGGCGAAATTACTCTCTCGAATCTCCCTCTCCCCCTTTGAGGGGGAGAAGGTTGGGGGTGAGGGGGCCTCTCCACCAATTCAAACGCATCAAGATGTGGCACCGAGGGGGAGAGGGAACATTCGGGTTCACATGGAAGATGCGCGCGATATCATCGAAGCATTGCCGGATGCCTCGCTCGGCCGCGTGTTCATTCTCTTCCCCGATCCGTGGCCGAAGCTGCGTCATCACAAGCGCCGCTTCATCCAGACCGAGATGCTCGACGCACTCGCGCGCGTGATGAAGCCCGGCGCCGAGCTGCGCTTCGCCTCCGACGACGCGCCACTCGTCGAATGCACGCTCGAGCGCGTGATGGCGCATCCCGCCTTCGCATGGACCGCTATGCGCGCCGCCGATTGGCGGGGTCGCACCACCGATTGGCCGCCAACCCGCTATGAGGCCAAGCAACTGCACGGCGTGCCGGCGTTTCTTCGATTTGTCCGTCGCTAGGTCATCCGATCGCTGCTATAATGCGGAACAAATCCGGAGGCGTCCGTGGAAATTGCTTTCCTTCTGTTCGTGCTGGCGACGGTGTTGAGTGCCTATGCGGCGCAACGGATGGCTTCGGCGCGTGGCCGGCCCCCTCGCACTTGGCTGTGGCTGGCCGTGTTTTTCGGGCCGCTGGTGCTGCCCGTGATGATGCTTTTGCCCGTCCGGCGATCCGACATTTGATCTTGCTTTTGGGCCTTTAACCTCCTATATCGCCATCCATCCCAGACAACAGAACGTGCTGTTGTGTGGCGGTCGAAAGACCGCCGCGCGGGCAAGGCTTTGGTCTTTGGAGTAGCGCCCATCATTACGGCGATGTCGCATTTGGAGCCGATCATTGAACCCGCGGTAGAGGCCGCCGGGTTCAAGCTCGTGCGCCTGCGCCTGATGGGGGCAAAGACCAAGACCTTGCAGATCATGGCCGAACGGCCGGATGGCTCGATGAACGTGGAGGATTGCGCCGTGCTGAGCCGGGCGCTGTCCGAGTTCCTCGACGCCGAAGACCCCATCGAAGGCGAATATCATCTCGAGGTTTCGTCGCCCGGTATCGACCGGCCGCTGACGCGCCTCACCGATTTCGCGCGCTGGTCCGGTCACGAAGCGAAGATCGAACTCACCGCGCCCGACGCCAACGGCCGCAAGCGTTTCAAGGGCCAGTTGCTGGGCCTCGATGGTGCCGACGTTCAGGTCACCGTCGATGGCGCGCCGCTCTCATTTCCATTCCGCGCTATCGCCGAAGCAAAACTGGTTCTCACCGACAAACTCATCGCCGAAGACTTGAAAGGAAGAAAACAATGACCCTCTCACACTCGTTCCGGAGCCACTGACATGGCCGCTATTGCCGCCAACAGAACCGAATTGCTGCAGATCGCCGATGCGGTCGCGCGCGACAAGTCGATCGACAAACAGGTCGTCATCGCCGCGATGGAAGAAGCCATGCAGCGCGCCGCCAAGGCGCATTACGGCGCTGAGAACGAGATCAAGGTCGATATCGATCCCAAGACCGGCGAGACGCATGTCTCGCGCTATCTGCATGTCGTCGAGCAGGTCGAGAACGACAAGATCGAGATCAGCCTGAACGATGCGCGCGCGCGCAACCCCGCCGCGCAGGTGGGCGACATCATCGCCGAGACGTTGCCGCCGGTCGATTTCAACCGCGTCAATGCCCAGAACGCCAAGCAGGTGATCGTGCAGAAGGTGCGCGATGCGGAACGCGAGCGCCAGTACGAAGAGTTCAAGGATCGCATCGGCGAAGTCGTTCACGGCATCGTCAAGCGCGCCGAATTCGGCTCGGTGGTGGTCGATCTGGGCCGCGGCGAAGGCGTCATCCGCCGCGACGAGATGATCCCGCGCGAGAACTTCAAGCCCAACGATCGGGTGCGCGCCTATATCTACGACGTGCGCCGCGAAGCGCGCGGCCCGCAGATCTTCCTGTCGCGCAGCCATCCGCAGTTCATGGTGCGGCTGTTCGCGCAGGAAGTGCCGGAGATCTACGACAACATCATCGAGATCCGCGCGGTGGCGCGCGATCCGGGCAGCCGCGCCAAGATCGCGGTGATCTCCAAGGACAGCAGCATCGATCCTGTCGGCGCCTGCGTCGGCATGCGCGGCGTGCGCGTGCAGGCGGTAGTGCAGGAACTGCAGGGCGAGCGCATCGACATCATTCCGTGGTCGAGCGAGCCCGCGACCTTCATCGTCAACGCGCTGGCGCCGGCGGAAGTCTCCAAAGTGGTGCTCGACGAAGACACGCACCGCACCGAAGTCGTCGTGCCGGATGAGCAGCTTTCGCTCGCCATCGGCCGCCGCGGCCAGAATGTGCGCCTCGCATCGCAGCTTACCGGCTGGCAGCTCGACATCCTGACGGAAGCTGAAGAAAGCGAGCGCCGCCAGAAGGAATTCGCCGAACGCACCACCTTGTTCATGGAATCGCTCGATGTCGACGAGACCGTGGCGCAGCTTCTGGCCTCGGAAGGTTTTGCCACCATCGAGGACGTCGCCTTCGTGCCGCTCGATGAACTGAGCGCGGTGGAAGGCTTCGACGAGGACACGGCGCAGGAGTTGCAGACCCGCGCAACCGAATTCATCGAGGCGCGTAATAAGGAAATGGATGACAAGCGCAAGGAGTTGGGCGTGACAGACGACGTGCTGGAAGTCGATGGCGTTACCGCCGCGATCGCGGTGGCGCTGGGCGAGGCGGGCATCAAGACGCTTGAAGACCTGGCCGGTTGCGCGACCGACGATCTCATTGGCTATTACGAGCAGAACAAGGAGAAGGAGCGCGTGCGCGTTCCTGGCGCGCTGGATTCCTTCAACCTCACCGCCGAAGACGCCAATGCCATCATCATGAAGGCGCGCGTGAAGATCGGCTGGATCGAAGAGCAGCCGGAAGAAGGCGCCGCCGAAGAAGACGCGAGCGAAGAAGGAGACGTCGAAGCGTGAAGGCAGCCCTGGCCATGCGCGAGGACGACACGATGCACGAGAGAAAGTGCATTGTCAGCGGAAAGGTGCGCGATCGCGCGCATCTCATCCGTTTTGTCGTCTCGCCGGATGGCGAGGTTGTGCCCGATCTGGCGGCAAAGCTTCCGGGACGTGGGCTTTGGGTAAGCGCCGACCGTGCATCGCTGGAACAGGCGGTGGCGAAGAATCATTTCTCCAAAGCGGCGAAGGCGAATGTGAAAGCCGCCCGCGATCTTGCGGATCGCCTCGAGAAGCTGATCGTGCGCCGCATGACCGACGATCTGGGCCTGGCGCGGCGTTCCGGCAATCTCGTCGCCGGCTTCGACAATGTCCTGCGCGAACTGGATGGCGCCAAGCCGCCCGCGGCCCTCGTGGAGGCCAGCGACGGCGCCGCCGACGGGCGCCGCAAGCTGTTTGGTTCGGCGCGGGCGCGTGGCCTCGATTTGCCGATGATCGAAGTGCTGACCGCCGAGGAAATCAGCTTGGCCTTGGGCCGCGGGAATGTGATACATGCCGCCCTCAAATCCGGGCCTTTGGCTGAACGATTGATCTTCGAGGCGGGCAGGCTTTCGGGCTTCCGCAACGCCGCGAAGAAACATGCGGGTCCAATCCCCGCTGATGAAGGAATGGAATGAGCGAGACGAACGACACAACAAAGCGCCCCGCCAAGACGCTGACTCTGAAAAAGACGGAGATGTCCACCGTCAAGCAGAGCTTTTCGCATGGCCGCACCAAGGCGGTGGTGGTGGAGAAGAAGCGCAGCACCGGCCCGATCCACGCTGCCAAGACGCCTGCGGCCAGCAAAGCCAAGCCCGAAGAGGCCAAAGCAGCGCCTGCGCCTTCGCCCGCGCGCGACAATGCGCGTCCCGGTGTTGTTCTTCGTCAGCTGACGGAAGAAGAAAAGGCCCGCCGCGGCGCCGCCCTCGCCGATGCGCGCGTCTATGAAGAGGAAGCCCGCAAGCGCGCCGAGGATGACGCGCGCCGCCGTGCGGATGAAGATTCCAAGCTCTCGCAGGAACGCGAAGCCGCCACCAGGCGCAAAGCCGAAGAGGATTCGCGCAAGCAGGCCGACGAACTGGCCAAGCGCCACGCCGAGGACGAAGCCTCGCGCCGGCTCGAGAAGAAAGAGGAACCGGCCAAGGCGGGCGTGCCGGCGGATGCGGCGCGCCGCGCCCGCCCTGCCATCGAGGAAGAAGAAGAGGCGCCCGCCAAGAAAGGCGCCAAGGCCCCCGCCAAGACTCCCACCGTCCGCAAGGGCGCGGAAGATCGCCGCCGCGGCAAGCTCACCGTTACCCGCGCGCTCTCCGACGATGACGAGCGCACGCGTTCTGTCGCCGCCTACAAGCGCCATCTGCAGCGCATCAACAAGGGCCAGCAGCAGCCCGCGGGTCCCGCGGGCCCGCGCGAAGTCACGATTCCCGAAACCATCACGGTCGCCGAACTCGCCAACCGCATGGCGCGCCGTTCCGTCGATGTCATCAAGGTTCTGATGAAAAGCGACATGATGGTAACGGCCAACGATGTGATCGATGCCGACACCGCCGAACTGGTCGCCACCGAATACGGTCATACGGTCAAGCGCGTGGCCGAATCCGACGTGCTGGAAGGCCTTAAGGGCGGCACCGACGAGGCCGACGATCTGATCGCGCGCGCCCCCATCGTCACCGTCATGGGCCATGTCGACCACGGCAAGACTTCGCTGCTCGACGCGCTGCGCAAGACCGATGTCGTGTCGGGCGAAGCCGGCGGCATCACGCAGCATATCGGCGCTTATCAGGTGCAGCTCAAGAACGGCCAGAAGATCACGTTCCTCGATACGCCGGGCCACGCCGCGTTCACCGCGATGCGCGCGCGCGGCGCCAAGGTGACCGATCTCGTCATTCTGGTGGTCGCCGCAGACGACGGCGTCATGCCGCAAACGGTGGAGGCCATCAGCCACGCCAAGGCCGCGCATGTTCCGATCATCGTGGCGGTCAACAAGATCGACAAAGGCGACGCCAACCCCGCGCGCGTGAAGACCGAATTGCTGCAGCACGAAATCCAGGTCGAGGATCTGGGCGGCGACGTGCTGTCTATCGATGTCTCCGCGACCAAGGGCATCAACCTCGACAAGCTCGAGGAAGCGATTTTGCTGCAGGCCGAAATCCTCGATCTCAAGGCCAATCCCAGTCGCGCCGGCGAAGGTGCGGTGGTGGAAGCCAAGCTCGACAAGGGGCGCGGTCCGGTCGCGACCATTCTCATCCAGCGCGGCACCGTGCGGCACGGCGACATCCTCGTCGCCGGCTCGGAGTTCGGCCGGGTGCGTCTGCTCGTCAACGATCGCGGCGAGAATCTGGATTACGCCGGCCCGTCGATGCCCGTCGAAGTTCTGGGCTTGTCGGGCGTGCCGGAAGCCGGCGACGAATTCGTCGTCGTGGACAACGAGCAGCGCGCCCGCGAGGTCACCGAATATCGTGCCCGCATGCGCCGCGAACAGCGCCATGCCGCGAACTCGCGCCAGTCGCTCGATCAATTGCTCAAGAGCCAGAAGGACGGCGAGAAGCGTTTCCTGCCGCTCGTCATCAAGGGCGACGTGCAAGGCTCGGTCGAGGCCATCCAGGGCGCGCTGGGCAAGCTCGGCACCGATGAAGTCGCCGTGCAGGTGCTGCAATCGGGGGTCGGCGCGATCACCGAATCCGACGTCATCCTGTCTCATGCCTCGGGCGGCGCGATCATCGGCTTCAACGTGCGCGCCAATGCGCAGGCGCGCGACCGCGCCAAGCGCGATGGCGTCGAAATCCGCTATTACAACATCATCTACAACGTCGTGGATGACATGAAAGCGGCGCTGTCGGGCATGCTGGCACCGGAAACGCGCGAGAAATTCCTCGGCAATGCGGAAATCCTCGAAGTCTTCACGATCTCCAAGGTGGGCAAGGTTGCCGGGTGCCGGGTGACGGACGGCGTCGTGCGCCGCGGCGCCCGGGTGCGCCTCATCCGCGACAATGTGGTGATCCACGAAGGCGAGCTTTCGACGCTGAAGCGCTTCAAGGACGAAGTGCGCGAAGTGCAGACCGGCCAGGAATGCGGCATGGCCTTCGCGGGCTATCACGACCTGCAGAAGGCCGACGTGATCGAGTGCTACGAAGTCGAGACCATCACGCGTTCGCTTTAGGAAGGGCGAATAGCGAGTAGCGAATAGCGATTGTTATCCATTCGCCATTCGCCATTCGCCATTCGCAGATGGAATGAACCGCCGAGCCCAAACATCGCAATACGGTCCCTCCCAGCGTCAGTTGCGCGTGGGCGAGATGTTGCGTCACACGCTGTCGGAAATCCTCACGCGCGGCGAAATCCGCGATCCCGATCTCGAAGGCGTCTCCGTCACCATCACGCAGGTGAAGCCCTCCGGCGACATGCGCCATGCCACGGTGTTCTGCGAACCGCTCGGCGGCAAGAATGCCGCCAAGATCCTCGCGGCGCTCAACCGTCACGCGCGTTTCATCCGCGGCGAGATGGGCCACACGATCACGATGAAGTTCACGCCCGATCTGCGCTTTGTGGAAGACGAGTCCTTCGCCGAAGCGGAGAAGATCGAACGGCTGCTGAAGTCCGACCGCGTCGCCCGCGATCTCGCGGACAAGAGCGACGACGATGGGTCGTAGGAAAAAGGGCAATCCGGTTCACGGCTGGGTCATCCTCGACAAGCCGCAAGGCATCACTTCGACGCAAGCCGTCGCCGCCGTCCGCCGCGTGTTCGATGCGCGCAAAGCGGGCCATGCCGGAACCCTTGATCCTTTGGCGACCGGCGTCCTCGCGATCGCGCTGGGCGAAGCTACCAAGACCGTGCCGTTCGCGATGGATGCGCAGAAGACTTATCGCTTCACCGCCTGCTGGGGCGAAGGCCGCGACAGCGACGATGCGGAGGGCAAGGTCACCACCACTTCGCACGTCCGCCCGACCACCGCGGCAATCGAGGCCGCGATTCCCAGATTCCTGGGTGAGATCGCCCAAATCCCGCCTGCCTACTCTGCCATCAAGGTTCAGGGCGAGCGGGCTTACGATCTGGCCCGCGACGGCGAAGCGGTGAATTTGGAACCCCGAACAGTGTTCATTGATTGGGCGCGGCTTGTTTCCGAGCCAGATCCGGACCACGCCGTGTTCGAAATTCGTTGTGGCAAAGGGGCTTACGTCAGGGCCTGGGTGCGGGACATTGCCCTGGCTTTGGGCACGGTCGGCCATGTTTCCCAGCTGCGGCGGACTTCCATCGGCGGGTTCCATGAAAAGGACGCCGTGCCTCTGGAAACCCTGAGGGGTTTTATGCATAGTCCCGCCGCTTTTGAGCACTTGAGGCCCATTTCTACCGCGCTGGACGGCATCCCGGCGCTGGCAGTTACGGGTCCGGATGCGGTTCGCCTCCGTAGCGGCAATCCGATCCTGATGCGTGCGAATCTCTTCGCCCGCATCGCGGATGCCTTTCCGGAAAGGAACGATCTCTCAGGTCTCACGGTCTATCTCTCCACCAGCGAGGGCGAGCCGGTCGCGCTGGCCGAACTCGTGACTGGAGAGTTGAGGCCGTTTCGTGTGTTCAACTTTGGATGACCGAGGACTGAAAACGAAATGATTACGCCTGAACGCAAAGCTGAAGTGATAAAGGAATACGCCACCAAGCCGGACGATACCGGCTCTCCCGAAGTGCAGGTCGCCGTGCTCTCCGAGCGCATCTCGAACCTGGCGGCGCATTTCGAAGGACATGTGAAGGACAACCACTCCCGCCGCGGCCTCATCAAGATGGTGTCGCAGCGCCGTGGTCTTCTCGACTATCTCAAGCGCGTGGATCAGAAGCGTTACGACGCGCTGATCGGCCGACTGGGCCTGCGCCGCTGAGGTATTTGCCTATCCGCCTTAATATCAGCCTGCGCGCGAATGGTCGCGCACGGGCTTTATCCGTTTGTCCGTGAGAGAAAAGAACTCGCCCGCAATACAAGGCCTCAAGTAGCGAAGCGGTAGGCCGACAAACAAATCCTGTCGCAATCCGGCGGCAGGGAATGAAGGAAGAAAAGAATGTTCAAGATC
>DASXFK010000062.1:0-9637 GCA_036489635.1 Rhizomicrobium sp.
TCGCGCTTCAGGATTGCGGAGATTTCACCGGGTTGAATGTTCATTTCAGTTACCTCTCATGGCCGCACGAATGCCATCCAGCTTCGTGCGCAACGACGAATCGATCATGCGCGAGCCCACCTTCACGACGAGACCGCCGAGAAGCCTGGGATCGACCTTTGCCTCGAGCCGCGCATCGCGGCCGAGTCTGGATTTCAGAACCTTCTTCAATTCGGCGACTTCCGCATCGCTAAGCGGACGCGCGGATGTGACTTGTGCATCCACTTCGCCGCGCTGCTTGGAGAGCAGCGAATTGAAGCCGCGGATGATGTCGGTCAGCGCGAACAGGCGGCGCTTGTCGGCGAGCAGGAGTACGAAGCGGATCGTAAGCGGCGCGGCGTCCATGCGGCGCAGAATGGCGCCCAAGCCCTTCTTCTGCTGCTCGCTGCTGTAGATCGGCGCGCGAACCAGGCTCGCCAGATCGGCGCTCTCGGCAATGGCCTGCCTCAGGCTGGCCAGGTCGCGCTCGATCGTTTCGAGGCTGCGCTCTTCGTCGGCGAGCTCGAAAATGGCGGTGGCGTAACGCCCCGCGATTCCAGAAATGTGAGCTTCGTCAGCCACTCGCACCCCTTGTTTGCCGGCCCCGCTGTTCGAGGCCCGTTTTGGCCCGTTTCGCGCGCACGCCGGCGACGGTTAAGCTATTGAAATAGCAAAGAATTATGCGCGCACCCCCGAATCTTAACGGGCGCGCGCGAGGCAAATAGCATGGGGCAGGGTGCGGCGCAATATTGTTAGCCGGTCAGTTGTGTCGCGGCTTAAGAGCTTTGAACGACGGACAGAAGCGCCTTATCCAGTGTCACCAGTCCCAGCCCCAGTTCGCGCGACAGCCATAGATAGCTGGCATCGTAGGCCGTAAGCCCATAGCGCCGTGCGAGGACGAAGGTGCCTACGAGATCGACATTGTGAAGAGCAATCTCCCAACCGAAGAAGTTGGCCAACGCGTCCGCGTACAGCAGTTCTCCATCTGGAACCCGCGTTGCGTTCATTGCGCACGTATTTGTAACTTCAAAAGGAAGTATCGGCGGCGCGACTAGGCGTTCGTTGGTCAGCAGCCGTTCGATGATGGTGCGCTCGGGTTCGTCGAGCAAAACAGCGAGCACGGCGGAGGCGTCAACGACCTTCATTTGCGGCGCGCATCGTCCAGAACCTGCATGATGTGATCGGTCCGCTCGCTCCTCGTCCGCCGGATCATCTCGACGACGCTCTCTTTATTGCGTTCGGTTTCGCTTCGCAGCGGGCCGCGCTTTTTGGCCCGTTCCACAATCTCGTCAAAGGTCATCTTGGGAAAGTTCTGCGCGCGAAATTCGCGGGCCTCGTCGGCAAGACTGCGATCACAGACGCTTTGCTCCAGGAGGGCCATCATCTCCCCTTGCAGAGAACGGTGATTCCGCTCGGCGCGCGTGCGCAGCTTCTCCGCGATGTCGTCGGGCACGTTTCGAATAGACAAATTCACGGGCATTTCTGCTCTCTGAATAGGCGATAACAGCCATAATGTAAGCAAAACGCATGCATTTTGCAAGCACACCTGCAGCGTGTAGCAATGGAGTGAGAGTCCGCTAACCAGCCTTTTCAGCCCCGAATTAAGACCTCCGGCTCATCCTTGGCCCTGTGGGAATGGGGTGAGGGGCATGGGCAAGCACGAAACGGTCAAGACCGGCGCGATCGCCGAAGTCTGGCGTCTTCTCAAACAGGGCATCGACATTCCGGCCGCCTGGCATGCGCCGCTGCAGGAAGAGCTGCACGAGCTGGCGCAGCCCTATTTGGCGATCCTGATGTACAAGCGCGAAAAATTCGGCGCCGGCGATCCAAACTGGACGCGCGAGCTCAACGAATTCGTCGACAGCAAATTGTGGCCGCATGTCGCCAGCAGCGAAATGCTCGGCGGGCGCAACGAAGCCCATGTCGCCGAACTGATGGACGGCATTGTCGCGGCCGAACTGCGCCGCGAGAGAGAGCGTGGGGCGCCGCTGCCGCTTACGTCGCGGTTCGATACGAGCTGGGCAACCTGATCGGCGCAGGCGACGGTTTCGCCGACGCCTTCTTTTCCGGACAGGCACTGTCGAATGCGGCACGCGACTGCTCGATCTTGCCGATGTTTTTAAGCGCCCAGTCGCCCAGCGCCGTGACCGGCACCAATAGCGAGCGGCCGAGCGCCGTCAGCGCGTAATCCACGCGTGGCGGGATCGTAGGATATACCGTGCGCGTGATGAGCCCATCGCGCTCCAGGTTGCGCAAAGTCAGCGTCAGCATGCGCTGCGAGATGCCGCCGATCTCCCGCTTCATTTCGTTGAAGCGCATCTGGCGCTGGCCCAGCCGGCTCACGATCAGCACCGACCATTTGTCGCCGATGCGCGCCAGCACGCCGCTTATCGCGCGGCAGTCCCCGGTGTCATGGATGTGACCTTGTTTCATCGAGGTGCCTTCTTGCGCCTTGGCCGCGCGGTCATCAGATTGGCTTCAGTCACGAATATAGTGTCAGTAACAATCGATAACCAGCCCTAAAAGGATAACCTCATGGCTCTGCGTCTTCACACCGTCATCACCAGCACGCGTCCCGGACGCATCGGTCCGGCGGTCGCCGCCTGGTTTCACGATTTCGCCAAAGCGCACAAGCAATTCGATGCCCATCTCGTCGATCTGGCGCAGTTCAACCTGCCGCTGGTGGACGAGCCGCATCATCCGATGCGCCGCGAATACACCAAGGATCACACCAAGGCGTGGTCGCAAAGCATCGACGCGGCGGACGCCTTCGTGTTCGTGATGCCGGAATACAATTACAGCCCGCCGCCGTCCTTCGCGAACGCGCTCGATTACGCGTTCTGGGAATGGCAGTACAAACCCGCGGCGTTCGTCACCTATGGCGGCGTGTCGGGCGGGTTGCGCGCGGCGCAAGCGGCGCGTTTGCAGGCCAGCACCCTCAAGATGATGCCGATCCCCGAAGGCGTGGCGTTGCCGAATGTCTTTGCACAGTTGAAGGACGGTAAATTCGCCGCGAACGAACTGAACGAACAGGGCGCGGCTGCGACGCTGAACGAGCTCGCCAAATGGTCCGATGCGCTCGGGCCATTGCGCGAAAAAGTGAGGAGCGCATAGCGGCGCATGTGATAGCGTCCCGCCGCAATCAGGGAGGATTTCATGAAGAAGATTTTGGCGGGTGCGCTGCTTATGAGCGCTGCGATGATGGCGACGTCGGCTTATGCAGCCCTCAATGTCGGCGAAAAGGCGCCGGACTTCAGCCTCAAGGCCGCGCTCGGGGGCAAGGAGTTCGATTTCAAACTGTCGCAGGCGCTGAAGAAGGGCCCCGTGGTGCTCTATTTCTTCCCCGCCGCGTTCACGCCGGGCTGCACCATCGAAGCTCATGACTTCGCCGAAGCCACCGACCGCTTCAACAAGCTGGGCGCGACGGTTATCGGCGTCACCGCCGGCAATGCCAATCGGGTGGCGGAATTCTCATCGGTCGAATGCCGCAACAAATTTGCCGTCGCGGCCGACGCGGACGAGAAAGTCATCAAGGCTTACGACGTGATGCTGGCGCAAAAGCCGGAATGGTCGAACCGCACGTCCTATGTGATCGCGCCGAACGGCAAGATCATCTTCGAATACTCCAATCTCAATCCCGACAGCCACGTGGCGCTCACCATGCAGGCCGTCAAGGATTGGAACGACACGCACAAGAAGCGCATGTGATCAGCGCAGGCTTTTGAGAAACCGCGTGGTCCGCAACTCGGCGGGCCACGCCCACAATCCCCGCGCATTGAGAAAATCGACGGAGCCGAGCACGACCTCCGCGCGGCCGGTGAGATTTTCCATCGGCACGAAGCCGACGCCGCCATCGGCGGCCGCGACGCGGCTGTCCAGCGAATTGTCGCGGTTGTCGCCCATCATGAAGAGATGGCCGGCGGGCACGACGAAGACCTGCGTGTTGTCCAGCGGGCCTTCCCATTGCCATTTGAAGATCAGATGCTTGACGCCGTTCGGCAATGTCTCGACGAATTTCGGCACGGCCACCCTGGCGCCCGTCTCGCTCTCGACCATGCCGGTGCCGGCGGGCTCAAGCGGCAATTTCTTGCCGTCAATCCACAATCTGCCATCGACCATCTGAATGCGGTCGCCGGGCAGGCCGACGACGCGCTTGACGTAAACGATGCTGGGATCGCGTGGCAGCCGGAAGGTGACCACATCGCCGCGTTTAGGTAGGCGCTCGAACAGGCGGTGTGCGCTATCCGGCCCGAATCCGAACGGCAGCGAATAGCGGCTGTAACCATAGGCGAACTTGCTGGCCAGCACGTCGTCGCCGATCTGGATGGTCGGCTCCATCGAGCCTGTGGGAACATAATAGGGCCGGGCCACCGCGGTCGTCGCAGCCAACACCAGCGCCACGGTGATGACCGGCTCGCGCACCCATTGCCAAGCCTGCTCCAGATAATGCCGGACCTCCGGCGGAATATTGCGCTCCCAAGCCTGGTGCGCCCGAGCCAGCCAACTCATGCCATGCCTCCCAAATGCCCGTCGAAGATAAGGCTGAATTTGACAATTTTTAGCCCACGCCCCCGAACTTGACCGCTCCGGGCCAAGGTGCGACACGCGCGCCCCATGATCGAGTTGACGCAGGAGTTCGGCTTTGACGCCGCTCATTATCTGGGCGACGGCGCGCCCGAAAACGCGCGCCTGCATGGTCATTCCTTTTATGTGGAGGTGACCTTGCGCGGCGAGCCGGACACCAAAACGGGTTTCCTGCGCGATCTGGGAGAGGTGAAAGCGGCGCTGGAGGCAATCCGCGCGGGGCTCGATCATCGGCTGCTGAACGAGGTGGACGGGTTGGGCAACCCGACGCTGGAGAACATCGCGCGGTTCATTTTCGCGCACGCGAAGAGGGCTTTGCCGGAAGTGGTGCGCGTGAAATTGCGCCGTCCGTCTTACGGACAATCATGCGTATATGAGGGCGCGTGATGGCCAGGAAGCTGCAGCTTGGGCGCGCCGTGTCGCTCCCGCAATCGCCGGACGAGGCAAAGCTCGACGCCGTTCCCAATCCTCACAGGGACAGCGATTACGTCGTGCGCTTCACCGCGCCGGAATTCACGTCGCTGTGCCCGGTGACGGGCCAGCCGGATTTCGCGCATTTCGTCATCGATTATGTGCCGGGCAAGGCCATCGTCGAATCCAAATCGCTGAAGCTTTATCTTGCCAGCTTCCGCAATCACGCCGCGTTCCATGAAGATTGCACGATCGCGATCGCCAAGCGCGTCGTCGCCGCGATCAAGCCGAAATTCCTGCGCATCGCGGGCTATTGGTATCCGCGAGGCGGCATTCCCATCGACGTGTTCTGGCAAACCGGCAAGCTGCCGAACGGCGTATGGCTGCCGGACCCCGGCGTCTCGCCTTATCGCGGACGGGGTTGACCCTCTGTACGGCAGGTATTGCTTTTTCCTAAAAGTAAGGACCAGCGATGGAAGCCAAGGTCACCTCGAAAGGGCAGATCATTTTGCCGAAAGAGGCGCGCGAGTTCATCTCAAGGCCGGTGATCGGGTGAAAATCCTCATCCAACCCGATGGCCACGTTGTGCTTCTGTCGATGATGCCGGTCACGGCGCTGAAGGGTATCGTCAAGTCGCGGCGGCGCAGGCCTCGCGCACATTCACCTTCGACCGCAAAGCATCGCGACTGCCCGGCTTCGAGCTTCTGTCATGACTGAGGTGGCTATCGTTGCTGTGGCGCGCGCCGACAAGCCCGATCTTTGGGCGATGTACCAGCGTTATGCGCGCGAGCTGGCGCCGATGGCGAATATCCAGCCGGTGAACGGCGAAATCCCCGATCCGACCTTCGACGATTATTGGCGGCTCGAAAAGCACTGGCCTTATTGGGCGGTGCTCGACGATCAGCGCATCGGCTTCGCGCTTGTCCGCTACGAACAGGAGCATATGCGCATGGCGCAGTTTTACATCGCGCCTGAGCACCGCCGCGACCGGCACGGATTGAACTTTGCGCATGCGTTGCTGGCGCGGCATCCCGGTCCGTGGCGCATCCGCCAGATGGCGGCCAATCCGAACGCAGTGACGTTCTGGCGCCGCGTGGTCGAACCGTTCGGCTATACGGAAACGCAATTCGAAGACAAAGGCCTCGGCCGCTTCGAGCAATCGCTGACGGTGGACTAGTTCGGCTTCGCGAACATGCCGCGCGCCAATCCGTACAGACTGATCGCCGCCCAGAAGCCTTCCACGATCGCGGCCGGAAGGTTCCACGCCCACCACAGCGACGTGAATATCAGCGCCGCACCGACCAGATTGGCGATGTAGTAGGGCTTGCTGTCCGCGACGATGGTCCCGCGTGTCACGGCAAGATAGGCGATGATGACGATGGCCGAGCCCGCCATGCCCAGAATGTTGGGCAGCGTCATTTGTTCTGCGCGAGCTTCATGCATTGCGCGTGGCGAAAGCACGGCGTCACATGGTCGTTGACCATGCCGACCGCCTGCGCAAAGGCATAAACGATCACCGGGCCCACGAACTTGAAGCCGCGCTGCTTCAAATCCTTCGACAAGCCTTCGCTCATTTCGGTTTTTGGCGGAATCTGCTTCATCGTCTTGAAGCGGTTGACCCGCGGCGTGCCGCCTACGTGTTTCCAGATGAGCTCGCGAAAGCCGCCCGGCTCTTTCTCCTCGATATCGATCCAGAGCTGTGCGCCCTTGATGGCAGCTGCGATCTTCGCCTTCGAGCGAATGATGCCTTCGTTCTTCAAGAGGCGCGCGACATCGCGCTTGCCGTAGCGCGCGATCTTCTCGGGGTCGAATTTGTGAAAGGCTTTGCGGAAATTCTCGCGCTTCCTGAGGATCGTGATCCACGAAAGCCCGGCTTGGAATCCATCCAGAACGAGCTTCTCGTAGAGGGCGCGCGGATCGTATTCCGGCACACCCCATTCCTCATCGTGATAGGCGACGTAGAGCGGATCCACCCCGGGCCACGCACAGCGCGTGCCGGCTGCGCTCACTTTGCGCGCGCCCTTTTGCCTTTCTTTGCTTTCTTCCCGCCCTGTTTTTTGTTTTTGCGAGCCTGCTTGCGCTTCTTCCGCTTGGCTTTCTTGGCCGCGCGCCGCTCTTGGCGCGCCGCGAGTTGTGCTGCGTCCGCGGCAGCGTCGGCCACCAGCAGATGCAGCGTCGCTTCGATCTTGTTGCCGTCGAGGTCGTAGATGAAGGCGCCGTAATATTCCGGACCGTAATCGGGGCGGGGGCCGGGTTCGCCGTCATTGCTGCCGCCGGCCGCCAGCGCGGCGGCGTGGAACGCCTCTACGGCCTCCTTGCTCGTGGCCACAAATCCCACATGGGTGCCGTTGCCCTGCGTGGCCATCTGCTGGTCATGCGGAATCTGGATCCAGAACTCCGGGCGATCCTCGCTTTCGCCATAAGCAATGGCGTGTGGCAGGAACTCCATCACTCTGCTGTAGCCGAGTGCTTTAAGGACGGGATCGTAGAATGTCGCCGCACGCGTCACGTCGCGCACGCCAACCGAAACATGATGCAGCATGTAGGCCTCCTGGAAACGAGCCGGGACTCTGCCGGGTTGAGGGTTCAGGTCAAGGGAAAAGCCACGAAGGCTTTATGATGTTCACGAGGTTGCCTTCCACCTCGATGGTGCAGGTGCCGGTTTCCTCCAGGCGGTCGAGGCGCACGGAGGCGAAGCCGCGCTCGCCGTAAACCGATGCGATCTCGCCGATATCGCGGCCGCCAGCCTTCAGCGTGCCGCTGGCGGGCAGGGCGATACCGGTTATCGGCACTAGCCGCTTGCGGGCGGTGCCGCGATGCTTCATCCGCGCGGTCAGCTCCTGACCCACATAACAGCCTTTTTCGAATGAGATGCCGTGCAACTCGTCCAGATCGCCGTCGAGCGCGAACATCCGGTCGCTGCCGAAATCGGCGCCTTCCGGAATCCCCAATTCTAAACGGTGGCTGCGATAGTGCGCGGCGGTGCCGACGTCGCGGGGCATTTCCGCGCGCGCGCCGATGCTGCGCGGGCCCAGAGCCGGATTTCGCGGATCGTCGAAGGTGAGGCCGCGCAATGCCGGGCGGCCCATGAGTCCGACCAGCACCGCGAGCTGTTCGCGGGGCTCGATCTGCACATTGGCGCGAAGCCGGTACATCTTGAGACGCTTGATCAGCGCCTCGTGTGCAACCCGCGCGCAGTCGATCAGCAGCGCGCCTTCGCCCTCGACGAGAAGGAAATCGAACAGGATTTTGCCTTGTGGAGTGAGCAAAGCGGAATACAACGCCCGTCCGGGGGCGAGCGCATGGACATCATTTGTGATCAATCCCTGCAGGAAGTCGCGGGCATCCGCGCCCGATACGGCGATGATGGCGCGGTCTTCGAGAAGGGCGGCGCTGGGCATGGACAAGACTTAAGACCGAAGCCGGGGCAACGCAAAGGGGCCGCAACCGTTTGCGGCGACCGGCGGCGTCGCTTATGACTGGCGCCATGAGCGAGACCTTCGATCTGCTGATCCGGGGCGGCATCGTCGCGACGCCGAGCGGGATCGCCGGCGCCGATGTCGGGGTGCGCGGCGGGCGCATCGCGGCGATCGGTTCCCTGAGCGACGCCAAAGCCGTGAACGTGTTCGATGCGAAGGGACTTCATGTGCTGCCCGGCGTGATCGACACGCAGGTGCATTTCCGCGAGCCCGGCAACGCGCACAAGGAAGACCTTGAAAGCGGAAGCCGCGCGGCGGTGCTGGGTGGCGTGACCGCCGTGTTCGAAATGCCCAACACAACGCCGCCGACAACTTCGCGCGCCGCCATCGAAGACAAGCTCGCGCGCGCGAAGAACCGGATGCATTGCGACTATGCGTTCTATGCCGGCGCTACGCCGCAGAACGTCGCAGCACTCGCCGAACTGGAACGCCTGGCGGGCGTTTGCGGTGTGAAGGCGTTTCTGGGTTCGTCCACCGGAACGCTGTTGCTCAGCGAGCCGAAAGATATTCTGGCGGCGCTGAAATCGGGCCGCCGGCGCGTTGCGGTGCATTCCGAAGATGAATCGCGGCTGAACGAGCGCAAGTCGCTCGCGAAAGAGGGCGATCCACGCACGCATCCGTTCTGGCGCGATGTCGAGACGGCGACACGCTCGACCGAGCGTGTGCTGCGGCTGGCGCGCGAGGCGGGCAGGCGGCTTCATGTACTGCATGTGACGACGGCGGAGGAATTGCCCCTGCTCGCGGCCAATCGCGATCTCGCGACGGTCGAGACGACGCCGCAACATCTGACATTGGCCGCGCCGGAATGTTACGAGCGGCTCGGCACCTATGCGCAGATGAACCCGCCGATCCGCGAGGCGCGTCATCGCGATGCGCTGTGGCATGCGGTGCGCGAAGGCCTGATCGACGTCATAGGCTCCGATCACGCGCCGCACACGCGCGAGGAAAAGGACAAGACATATCCGAATACACCCTCGGGCATGCCCGGGGTGCAGACGCTTGCGCCCATTTTGCTCGATCACGTCAACGCCGGGCGCATGAGCCTGGAACGCTTTGTCGATCTGACAAGCGGCGGCGCGCATCGCATCTTCGGCATTGCGCGCAAGGGCCGCATTACGCAGGGCTTCGACGCCGACTTCACGATT
>DASXFK010000126.1:0-23618 GCA_036489635.1 Rhizomicrobium sp.
CCTTGACAGCGTCACGGTGGCCGGGTAGATTCGTCCCAATCCTCACAATTGTGTCTGCCCCGTCCGTGCAACGCGCGTGGCGCTGGCCCGTTGCTCTCTTGCGGCGTGCCGCGAAGGAGGCGTTCCATTCTCGATCGCGCAGTCGCTGCCATCGCGGTGCTGATCACCTCGCTCGTCTCGCTGCTCGGCTATCCCGGCATCGTGTTGATGATGGCGTTGGAATCGACTTTGATTCCAATTCCTTCGGAAGTCGTGATGCCGTTCGGGGGCTATCTGGCGTCAAACGGCCGGTTCAGTTTGATCCTGGTGGCGTTGGCGGGCGCCATCGGCTGCAATATCGGATCGACGGTCGTCTACTTTGTGGGCGCCGAAGGCGGCCGCGGCTTCGCGGAGAAATACGGCCGCTATTTCTTTCTGACAAAGGACAAGATCGCGCGCGTGGAACGCTATTTCCATCGCTGGGGCGGCGTCACTTTGCTGATCACGCGCATGATGCCGCTTTTGCCTGTCGTCGTGTCGCTCCCGGCGGGCTTTGTGCGCATGCCGATGTGGAAATTCCAACTCTATACTTTCATCGGCTGTTTCGTGTGGTGCTTTGCGCTCGCGGCGCTGGGCTATGAATTCGGCCTGGCGTGGAGATCGCAAGCCTGGGTGAAGAGCGCGATCCACTATGCGGATATTGCGCTGATCGCCGCGATCGTTCTGCTGATTGGCTGGTTCGTCTGGCGCAAAGTCTTCGCGCCCCAACGCTGAGCTATTGGGCGATGGTGACCTTGGTGATGGTCACGGGTTGAAGCGGTGTGGCATCGGGCGCGAACGGGCCCTTGCCGCCAAGCGGAACTTGGGCGATCTGGTCGACCACATCCATGCCGCTCACCACATGGCCGAACACGGCGAAACCCGTGGCGCTCGCGCTATGGTCCAGCGAGGGCAGAGTTGCCAGATCGATGAAGAATTCGGCGGTGGCGCTGCCCGGATCGTCGCCATGGGCCATCGCCACGCTGCCGCGCAGATTGGCGAGCCCGTTGTCGCCTTCGAACACCACCGGCTTGTTCAGATGGCCGTGGAATTTGCCGCCGGCTTCATAGCTTCCGGCCTGGATCAGCGCGCCGGGCACGATGCGATAGAACACCGTGCCATCGAAATGCTTCTCGCGCGCATAGCGGATGAAGTTTTTCACCGTTGCGGGGGCATGCGCGGCGTCGAGTGCGATCACGATGGTGCCCAGCGTGGTCTCGACGGTGGCTTGTGGCCCCGTCACGGACTGCACCGCCGGCGTTGCCTCCTGCGCTGTTGCCGCACCGCCGCTTAGCAACGCTGCGATCAATGCTGCCGCGAAAACGCGCATATCCGCTCTCCTGGTTCGCGCGCGAGCATACAGGGAACTGGCTCGTAGCTCTATTCGATCGCTAGGCCAGCTTCGCCGCGAGCTTCAGGTCATGCACGAACTTTTTGTATTGCAACGCTTTCGAGGCTGCGTCTGGAATGCGCAGCAGATAGGAGGGATGCACGGTGACGAGTCCACGCCGCTCGCCGGGCCATTGCAATGTGCGCCCGCGCAGCTTGCCGATGGTCACGCCTTTGCCCATCAGCGCCTGGGCCGCCGTCGCGCCCATGGCGACCACTATCTCAGGTGCGATCGCCTCAAGCTCGCGCGTCAGCCAGTGCCCGCTACACACTTTGATCTCCGCGGCGTTGGGTTTGGCATGGATGCGCCGCTTGCCGCGTGGCGCGAATTTGAAATGCTTCACCGCATTGGTGACGTAAACTTGCTTGCGGTCGATGCCAGCCTGTTCCAGCGCCTTGTTGAGCACACCGCCCGCGGGCCCGACGAAGGGCTTGCCCGCCAGGTCTTCGGAATCGCCGGGCTGTTCGCCCACCAGCACGATGCGCGCCTTGGCCGGCCCTTCGCCGAAGACGGTCTGGGTGGCGTGCTTGTAAAGCGGGCAGGCGGTGCAATGGGCGGCTTGCGCGCGCAGTTTGGCGAGCGACTTCATGGCTTTTCCAACGCGTGAGGGGTGGATTTCGCACCGTCGCGGACCGCCATCATTCGTAACTTTGCCAAATCGCGCGCGCCAGGCTAAGCGCGGGGCCATGATTTGCGCGGTGATTTTCGATTGCGACGGCGTGCTGGTGGACAGCGAAGTGATCGCCCACGAGATCGAGATGGCCACGCTGGGCGAACTCGGGCTCACTTACGACGCGCACGATTTCAAGGCCCGCTTCATGGGCATGAGCGACGCCGCATTCCACGCCGCGCTGGAGGCGGACGGTCAGGCGCGGCTAGGCCGCTCCATCGTCGAGGAGATCGGGCCAAGGATGAAAGAGCGCTACGCCGCAGCGATGCAGGAGCGGCTCGCGGCCATCGCCGGCGCGCACGATGCTGTCGATGCGGTTCGCATCGCCAAGGCGGTGGCGAGTTCCTCGACGAAAAACGGTCTGGAGAAGAAATTGCGGCTGACGGGGCTATGGGAGCGCTTCGCCCCGCACATATATTCGGCCGAGCATGTGACGCATTCCAAGCCCGCGCCGGATCTGTTCCTGCTGGCGGCGCGCGAACTTGGCGTTGCGCCGTCCGACTGTCTCGTCATCGAAGACAGCGTCAACGGCGTGAACGCTGCCCACGCGGCGGGCATGCGCGTGTGGGGCTTCATGGGCGGCGGCCACATGGACGAACATTCCCGCAAGCGGCTTGTCGCTGCCCGCGTCGAACGCATTGTCGAGAACTGGAACGAGGCGGCAACGCTTTTCGCCGCGCTATGAATAATTGAAACTCACGCTGATGCGCTTGCCTGGCGCGGAATTGAGCGGCACTTCATGCTTGAGCCAGCTTTCCCACATCAGCAGCGTTCCAGGCTTGGGCGCGATGCTGACGAATTGCCGGTTGTCGCGCGCCGCGCGCTCGCGCTTGCGTGGCGCCGCCATCATCAGGCCGAGCCGCGGATCCTCGAAGCGGATCGCGCTCGCGCCTTTGGGCAGCGCGACATAATAGGTGCCGCTGAGAGCCGAATGCGGGTGAATGTGCCCCGTATGCACGCCGCCCCGGTCCAAGACGTTGATCCACAGCGAGTCGAGCGAAAGCTTGCCGGCGAAATCGAGCGCACGGGCGAAGTGGCGTGCGTGTTCATCCAGATGCTGGGCCAGTTCGGCAAATACCGGCGCGCGCCGCGGCAGATCGTCGAGCGAGGCATAGGAGGTATATCCGCGATAATCATGTTGTTTCGCCCAGCGCCGTCCTGCGGTGTCGTCTTGCGCGAAGATCAGGCAGGTCCTGGCGAGTTCGGCGTTGAGCCGAGCCGCGCGCGCGATCTGTGCGCGGTACAGTTTGGTGACGAAAAGCCTTTCGATCGCCGAATCCTTCATGGCGCGAGCCTATCGGCGCGTATGCCAACGGTTAACGCAGTGGTCATGCAAAATTCTTTCTGCCGTGCATAATGACGCCATGACCATCGCAGAACGCGCCGAACGAATCTATTCGCGGATCGAGAACCGTGCCGATCTGGCGATCCACATCCTGGGCGTGCTGTTTGCCATCAATGCTGGCCTGTGGCTGCTTTTCCACGTCACCGGGCTTTCGGTGGCGGTGAGCGTCTCGGTCTATTGCGTGGGCCTCTTCGCGATGATCTCGGCGTCGGCGGCCTACAATCTGGCGCCGCAGGGCCGCGCGCGCGAAATTCTGCGGCGCTTCGACCATTCGGCGATTTTCATCATGATCGCGGCCACCTACACGCCGTTTGCCGCCAACCGGCTGGGCGAGCCCACGGGCGACATCATCCTGGCCGCGATCTGGCTGTGCGCCACCATCGGCGTGATCTTGAAGATGGTATTCCCGCGGCGTTTCGAGATGGCGTCCGTGGCGTTTTATATTGGCATGGGCTGGATGATCGTCGCGGTGCTAAAGCCCTTGGCCGCACATGTTGCCGCGGCCGATTTCTGGCTCTTGATGGGTGGTGGCATTGTTTACTGCTCGGGCGTCGCGTTCTACCTGATCGAGCGCATCCCGTTTCACAAGGCCATCTGGCATGGCTTCGTGCTCGTGGCGGCGGTCCTGCAGTTCGCCGCCATCGCGGGCGAGTTCACCGCCTAGGGCACGATCCCGGTGCCGATCGTTTGCGCGATTTTAATGGACAGGCGATAAGGCTCCCTGGCCTTTGCCCCCGGGAGAATGCATGCGCACGATCCTCCGCCTTGCTTTCATTGCCCTTTGCGGAACAACGCTTGCCGGCTGCGCGGTTGTAGGCGCCGCCGGATCGGTCGCCGGCGCGGCGGTCGATGTGGGGGCCGCGGCGGTCAGTGTCAGCGCGGATGCCGTGGGCGCCGCCGCCGGTGCGGTGACCAGCAGCAGCTCCAAGGACGACAAGAAGTCCGGCAATTAGAACACGATCCGATTCGATTGAATCGGATCATGTTCTAAATTCCTTGATCGTCGCGCGATCTCGCGCCGAACCGGTTTTCGCGCCCTAATCGCCGTCGGGGGAATGCGCGTCCGCGCCGAAGCGGTAGCGCAATTCCACGCCGAACATGCGTGGCGGTCCGTAGATGGAGGCCGACGTGCCCGTCAGATGCAGCAGCGCATCGCCGCCAACCTTGTAGGTCTGATTGGTGACATTGTTCATGAACAGGCTCAGATCGAGCGGCTTGCCGAGGAAATTGTCCCAGTCGAAGCGCAGATTGAGCAGCGTGTAGCTCTTCTGATCCGGCTGCTCTCCGCCGGGCGCCAGGCAAGTGTAGGGCGCGCCGGCAGCCGGCGGCGGCGTGAAGGCGCTGCAAGTGGTCTCGATGTCGGAGAGATCGGTGAACCACTCCTTGCTCTGATAATAGAGCGTCGCGCTCAAATAAGGCCGCCCCAGGCTCGAATCGATCGGGATGTGAATGCGCGGCGTGATGCCGAACTTGTTGCGCGGCGTGTAGGCAAAGGGGTCGCCGACGTGATTGCTCAAGCCCAATGCGGTCTGGCCGCCGGCCGGATCGATGACGATTTCCTGCGGCAGCACGAACTTGTCGTAGGTCGCGTCGGTGTAGGAGTAGAACACGTTCACTTCGAAATTCTCGTCGGGCACGAAGGTCGATGAGAACTCGACGCCTTTGATGGTCGCCCGCGCCGCGTTGAAGGTGAGCGCTGCCGGCTCGACTTCCACAAACGGAGGGGCCGCCAGTTCCTGCACCACCGCGATTTCATTGTTCTTCTGAACGTCGTTGTACCAGCCGTAATAGGCGTCGAAATCGGTGCGCCCGGGAACGCCCAGGATGGTCCAGTTGTTCTTGGTACCGATTTCCACGTCGGTCAGATATTCGGGCTTGAACTCCGCATAGTCGGTGGCGGCGCCCGCGCCGCTGTTGAAGCCGCCGCTCTTATAGCCGCGCCGGTAGGTGGCATAGACCATGGTATCGTCGGTGACCTGATAATTGGCGGCCAGTGTCCAGGTCGGGGCACGGAAATTGGCGCTTTGATCGATCGCGTTCACGCCGGCGCTTGCGGGCGTCAGTGGATAAGGACACGCGCCCAGCGCCGGAGCGGCTGGATCGGGAAGTACGCAGATGAGCGAATTGGCGAATTTGTGGTCCCAGGTGTAGCGCCCGCCTGCGGTGAAGCTGAGGCCCCTGACCCAGTTCGAGGCGTCGTAGGTGGCGCTGCCGTAAACGGCGGTCGATGTGCCGCCATTGACGAGGGAATCGATCTCGGTGTCGCCGAATCCGGAGAGCGGATTGAACGGGTTGGGCGGCTGAAATCCGCCAAGCGTCTGGCGCTCGACTTCGGAATAGCCGTTGGGATGGTCGAGCTCGTGATAGAAGCCCAATATCCAGTTCAGCGCATCGCCGGGCGAGCTGTCGCCGATCTGGAATTCCTCGGTCACCTGATAGGAGTTGGATTCCCAGGCGCGCGAATTGGGAATGTCGAGAATGGGCAACGCCGAGCCGTCGTAATCGAAGGACGGCTGCTCCTTGTTGACGCGATAGCCGAAGATGTTGCGCAGATAGAAATGCTCGTTGAGGTCGTAGCGGGCGATATCGGTCGCGCCCCAGGCCTGGCGCCGGAAAAACAGCGGAATATCCGAGGTTGTTTTGCGCGGGCCGAGCGCCTGCTGCTGCGCCAGCGCCCCCAGCATGGCCTGCTCGAAGCCCTGAAGAGCCGCGCAAGTGGGGCTCGCCGGCGGCACCGTGCAGGGCGCGCCCAGGAATTGCGAAGCCAGATTGTCGATGGTGGAAGTATTGACGCCAGTCAGTTCGGCGCTGGTTCCGTTGTTGTCGTCGTGCAGGTAGTCGAACACGGCGTAGTTCTGGAAATGCGCGAAGGGCTGCCACAGCGCGCCGACGCGGTAGGCCTGATAGTTGACGTTGTCGAGATCCTCGCCGTTGCTGATGTCGTGGGTGTAGCCATTGCGGCTCGCGACATCGGCGGCGATGCGGATCGCGAAGCTGTCGCCAAGGGGAAGGTTGATCGCGCTCTGCAGCTCTTTGTCGTCATAATTGCCGAAAGTGCCGTCGACATAGCCGCCGGCCGCGCCGAGCTCCGGCCGCTTGGGCTCGAACAGCACGGCGCCGCCCGTGGTGTTGCGGCCGAACAGCGTGCCTTGCGGTCCGTTCAGCACCTGGATGTTGTCCATGTCGTATTCGCTGCCGGGACCGCTGCCGTTGTACGGGACTTCGGCGAAATAGGTCTGCACGCCCGGATCGGCGCCGCCGAAGGGCTGGCTCTGGCCGCGGATGGTGAAGACGTCGTCGTCGCGCGAACCAAGATTGGCAGCAACACTCAAGGAGGGCGCGAAGTTCTGCAGGTCGATTGCGGATTTGATGGCGTCGCGCCGCAGCGTCTCACCGGAGATCGCGGTCACGGCGACGGGAATCTTCTGCGCGTCTTCCGGCCGTCGGCGCGCCGTTACCACGACTTCCTCGATGGCGCCCTGTGGAGCGAACACCGAGTTGTTTTCCGAAGGCGGCGCGGTCTGTGCCTGCGCGCCGAATGTGGAAAGCAAAGCTGCGGCGCAAATCGCGCCGAACGCTGAGAATCTGGCCATAGTCTTCCTCTCGCACAGAAATGGCGCACAGAAATGGCGCACAGGAAGGTCGTTGAAAAACACCGGCCTCCCGTGTCTTCCGCTTGGCACAGACTATAGGAATCGATGTGGCCGCCGCCCACCACTCCGCTCGTTCTTTTTGCGACCTGTGACCCTGCGGCCACGCTTTGTCAGGCGAGGCCCGATCAGAAATTGTCCTTGCGGCGGCGCATTTCGCCGAACAGCTCGACGTCGCTGGCGCCTTCCAGCCCAAGGTTTTTGCGGATTTCGGACGAATCCGGCCGGAGGAACGGATTGGTGCGCTTTTCGAGGCCCATCGTGGAGGGGATGGTCGGCGCATTCCTGGCGCGAGCGGCCTCGACCGCCTTCATGCGCGCCGACAGATCGGCATTGCCGGGTTCCAAGGTCAGCGCGAATTTGCCGTTGTTGAGCGTGTATTCATGGCCGCAAAAGACACGCATGTCGTCGTCAAGCTGCATGAGTTTCGAAAGGCTCGACCACATCATTTGTGGCGTGCCTTCGAACAAACGTCCGCAACCCATCGCGAACAGCGTGTCGCCGGTGAACACCGCGCCGTCGTCTTCGAAGGCGAAGGCGATATGTCCGCGGGTGTGCGCCGGAATTTCCAGGATGCGCGCGACATGCGCGCCGAAATGCCAGGGCGCGGCTTCGCTCACGCCTTCGTCGATGCCCGGAATCCGGTCGCGGTCTTTTTCAGGCCCGATCACCTTCGCGCCGAACTCTTCCTTGAGCGCGACATTGCCGCCGGTGTGATCGAAATGGTGGTGGGTGTTGAGGATATGCGTGAGGTTGCGCCCGTTCAGCGCTTTTTTTACCGGCCCCGGTTCGGACGGATCGACGACCGCGCAAAGCCCCGCGGCGGCGTCGTGAACAAGATAGGCATAATTGTCGGTCAGACAGGGAACGAGGGTGATTTCCAGCATGGGGCGACCTCTTCAAACGATGCTACAACGCAGGCGCAGATTTTGAACCTGATTCGGGACACTATCGCCGATTCATGCAGTTCGACGCGCAGAACCTTTCCGCATTCTACGATCAGCCTCTCGGTCTGGTGACGCGGCGCGTGCTGGTGCGCCGGTTGCGCAATCTGTGGCCCGATCTGAGGGGCGTGCGACTTTTGGGCTACGGCTTCGCGATACCCTATCTGCGGCCGCTTCTGCCGGAGGTTGAGCGCGCGGTGGCCCTGATCCCGGCACCGCAAGGCGCCGTCGCGTGGCCTGCGGAGCGCGCCCTCGTTGCGCTGGGCGAGGAAGACGCGCTGCCCTTCGCGGACGCGTTCTTCGATCGCATCCTGATGGTGCACGGCCTGGAACAGGCGGAATCCACGCGCCCGCTGCTGCGCCAGATCTGGCGCATTCTGGCGCCGGCTGGCCGGCTGATCGTGATCGCGCCCAATCGCACAGGCCTGTGGGCGCAGGTTGAGCGCTCGCCTTTCGCGCATGGCAGGCCATTCAGCCGGGGCCAGCTCGACAGGCTGCTGCAGGAATCGATGTTCGTGCCCGAGAAATGGGACAGCGCGCTTTATTTTCCGCCGCTGAAATCGCGCCGCCTGGTGCGCAGCGGTCGCGGCTGGGAACGCGCCGGCCGTGCAGTGTGGCCGGGCTTCGCAGGCGTGCATCTGGTGGAGGCGTCCAAATCGCTCTACGCGCTGGCGCCGCGCGGCAAGCGACGCGCCGTGCCGACCGCGTGGGCGCCCGGCGACGCCTGAGGATTAGGATGCGAGGCTTGCCAGGAATTCGCGCACCAGCGCGAACAGTGCCTTCTCGTCGAGCAAGAAGGCGTCGTGGCCGGCATCGCTTGCGATTTCCTTGAAACGCACATCCGCGCCGACAGCTTTGAGCACCTCTGCGACGGCGCGGTTTTCGCTTGTGGGAAACAGCCAATCGCTGGTGAAGGAGATGCACTGGAAGCGCACGCCCGCGCTGGCGGCGAACGTTTTTTTCAGATCGCCGCCATGCCTGGCGGCGAGATCGAAATAGTCCATGGCGCGCGTGATGTAGAGATAGGAATTTGCATCGAAGCGTTCCACGAAGGTCGCGCCCTGATGATGCAGATAGCTTTCCACCTCGAAATCCTGTTCGAAGCCGAACGAAGCCTTCGGCTTGCACAGCGCGCGCCCGAATTTGCGCTCCAGCGCGGCTTCGGAGAGATAGGAGACATGGCCGATCATCCGCGCGGTGGACAACCCGCGCGCGGGATAGCTGCCGGCGGCAAGATAATCGCCGTCGCGCCAGTTGGGATCGCCCATGATCGCCTGGCGTCCGATTTCGTGCAGGGCGATATTCTGCGCGGTATGGCGTGCCGAGGTGGCGATGGGCATGGCGGCGACGATACGCGCGGGGTAACTCGCCGCCCATTCCAGCGCCTGCATGCCGCCCATCGAACCGCCGGTGACAAGCAGGAGCTTCTCGATGCCGAGGAAGTCGAGCAGCATCGCTTGCGCGCGCACCATGTCCGCGATGGTCACCATCGGAAAGGAAAGTGCGTAAGGCTTTGCGGTGGCGGGGTTGCTGTCGGCGGGGCCGGTCGAACCCATGCAGCCGCCAAGCACATTGGCGCAGATCACGAAGTAGCGTTCGGTGTCGATGGGTTTGCCGGGGCCTACCATCGTCTCCCACCAGCCGGGCTTGCCGGTCATCGGGCTGGGACTCGCGGCGAACTGGTCGCCGGACAGCGCATGGCAGAGAAGCACCGCGTTGCTCTTCGCGGCATTCAGCGCGCCATAGGTCATATAAGCCACGGTAAAAGGCGAAAGCGCGCGACCTTCGTCGAGTGTCAGCGGCGCATCGAAGGCCACGGCGTAACCCTGCGGCACATCCGGCGCCGATAGCGGTCGCGGAAATTGCGGTGACACGGCTTTGGGCAATCGCGGTTCTCCGGCCCGGCCGCGCTTGCTAAGGCTGAGCCGATATGCCTGTCAACGCTTTGCTTTTGCGCGAGGGCTTGCCTAGAACGCGGCCCATGAGCCTGAAACCCAAACCCGGCGTTCTCGATATCGCGCCATATGTCGGCGGCCGCGCACACGCACCCGGTGTGCCGCCGCCCGTCTACAAGCTGTCGTCCAACGAATCCGCGCTGGGGCCCAGTCCTGAAGCGGTGCACGCCTATGAGACCGCCTCGCGATCGCTGGAGATATATCCCGAAGGCAGCGCCAAGATCCTGCGCGAGGCCATCGGTGACGTTCATGGCCTCAATCCGGAGCATATCGTCTGCGGCAACGGCTCCGATGAACTGCTCACCTTGCTTGCGCACGCCTATCTGCATCCCGGCGACGAAGTGCTGTTCACCGAGCATGCGTTTCTGGTCTATCGCATTGCCGCATTGGCCAACAGCGCCACGCCTGTCGTGGTGCCGGAGAAGAATCTGCGCGCCGACGTGGATACGATGCTGGCCCATGTCACGGCGAGGACGAAGCTCGTCTATCTCGCCAATCCCAACAATCCCACCGGCAGCTATCTCACGGGCGCGGAACTGCGCCGGCTACATGCGGGCTTGCCGCCGACGACGCTTCTGGTGATCGACGCGGCTTATGCCGAATACGTCCGGCGCAACGATTACGATTCCGGGATCGAGATGGTGTCGCAGTTCCCCAATGTGGTGATGACGCGAACCTTTTCGAAGATCTACGGGCTTGCGGGCCTGCGCGTGGGTTGGGCATTTTGCCCGGCGCATGTCACCGATGTGCTGAATCGCATTCGCGGGCCGTTCAACGTGAACGTGGCCGCCCAGCGCGCCGCCGCCGCGGCGTTGCTCGATCGCAAACATGTCGAAGACGCGGTTGCGCACAACGAAAAATGGAAGAGCTGGCTGATCGAACATATTCGCAAGACCGGCCTGCGCGTGGACGACAGTGTCGGCAATTTTGTGCTGATACATTTTTCCGCGAAGCCGCCGCACACGGCGAAAGAAGCGGATGAATTCCTGGTTTCGCGCGGACTGATCCTGCGCGGCGTGGCAAATTACGCGCTGCCCCATTGCCTGCGCCTCACCATCGGAAGCGAGGAAGCCAACCGCAAAGTCGCTGCCGCGCTTGCCGATTTCATGAAGCGCGGATGAGCGACAAGCCGCTTTTCGCAAAAGTGGCGCTGATCGGCATCGGCCTGATCGGTTCCTCCATCGCTCATGCCATGCACCGCGGCAAACTCGCAGGCCATATCGCCGGCTTCACGCCCGATGCGCAGGAGCGTGCGCGCGCGCAAAAGGTCGGCTTCGCCGATTCCTGGCCGCAGACTTTGGGTGAAGCCGTGCGCGATGCCGATCTCGTTGTGCTGGCAGCGCCGGTGGGAACATTCGGCCAGATCGCCAGGGACATGACGGCGCACCTGAAACCGGGCGCCATCGTCAGCGATGTGGGCTCGGTCAAGGCCACCGTGCTGCGCGATGTGGCGCCGCATATTCCCGCCGGCGTGCATCTCGTCCCGGCCCATCCTGTCGCCGGCACCGAACAGTCCGGACCGGAAGCGGGTTTCGCGGAACTGTTCGACGGCCGCTGGTGCATCCTGACACCGCCGCCAGGCGCCGATGCACGCGCGGTCGAAGCGCTGGGCACGTTCTGGCGCGGGCTCGGCAGCGAGGTCGAGGTGATGGAGCCGCAGCATCACGACCTGGTGCTGGCGATCACCAGCCATGTGCCGCATCTGATCGCCTATAACATCGTGGGCACAGCGGCGGATCTGGAAACGGTCACCGAAAGCGAAGTGATCAAATTCTCCGCCGGCGGCTTTCGCGATTTCACCCGCATCGCGGCCTCCGATCCGACCATGTGGCGCGACGTCTTCCTCAACAATCGCGAGGCGGTGCTGGAGATGCTGGGCCGCTTCAATGAGGATTTGTCGGCCTTGCAGCGCGCCATACGCTGGGGCGACGGCGATGCGCTTTTCACGTTCTTCACGCGTACCCGCGCCATTCGCCGCGAGATCGTCGATGCCGGCCAGGATACCGCGGCGCCGAATTTCGGCCGCAAGAAGGATCAGTAGAGCGGATTGACGGTACCGGCTGCGGTTGCGCCTGCGGTCACAGTTCCATTCTTGAAAGTCAGCGCCAGGGCCAGCGTGGGCGGATTGGCCGGCTCCCGATCGGCGAGCAATGCGGAGGCGAGGGGCGTGTCGGGGCTCGCCTTTGCGGTGGCGAGAAATTCCGGATAGTTCGCAAGCTTCAGCGCGAGCGCACCTTGCGGGCGATGCAGCGAATCGAGTGCGAGCGTGCCGGTGCCGCCGGCGTCGAGCTTGCCCCATGCCAACTCGAACCGATCGATGCCGAGCTTGCCGCCGGCGGCACGCCAGGCTTCGAAGGCGCTGCGCCAATCGGCTTTGCCGCCCAGCAGTGGCGCCAGGGACGCCCCGGGTACAAAACTGCCGCCCACGCGCAAAGTCTTGATGGTGTCGCCGAAACCGGATTGCAGCGGCCCAGAAAGATGAACCGCGTCGCCGCTGAAAAAGATATCGATGGCGTGTTTCGATGGGTCGCGGCGGATGTGAATCTGCGCCCCGCCGGCGGAAAGTTCGGGCGAGCCGATGCCCACGATGTCCATATCGAAGCGGGCGAGCGCGCCGTTCACGACGATGGAACTTGCGCGCAGCGATCCGGGCACAAAGGTCCAGACGTGATGCGCATGTTCGCTGTCGGTCCAGCTCAGGGTCTGCTTTCCGGCCGCTTCGTAGATGATCTGATCGCGGCCATAGGTGAGCGCATGCATCGCGAGCTGCTCGGTGCTCCAAGTGAGAGGACCATAAGATGTCGCCACTTCGAGCCGCGCGTTCTGCATCAGCGTTTCGATGCGGAACGGGAAGCCGCCGTCCTGGTGCGAGGCGAAATGCAGCGTCACTCCGGGCGCCAGCTCTTGGCCGTTTGCCGCGTCGAGTGCCTTGAAGAACGTACCGGCCGCGACCCACCAATAGGCGCCGGCCAGGGCGAAGACGGCGATGAAGGCGGCGACAGGCGCGTAAAGGAAGAAGCGGTGCGAATATCTCATGCGGGCGCGATATTAGCCGCAGCGCGAGAAGCCGCAGGAGACGCAGGTGTCGCAGCCCTCGAGCTGCACCAGGCTGGGCGAGCCGCAGCGCGGGCAGGGCTTGCCGGGCGCATCTTCGCCCACAGCCACGGCGCGGGCTTCTTGGGGCAGCACGCTCACCTCGCGCGGCGCCATGAAGCCGGTCGCCATCAGATGGCGCTCGATCACGTCGCCGATGGCAGCCAGCAGCGACGGCACATAATGTCCGCCCATCCACTGCCCGCCGCGCGGATCGAACACGGCCTTGAGCTCTTCGACCACAAACGAGACATCGCCGCCGCGCCGGAACACCGCCGAGATCATCCGGGTCAGCGCCAAGGTCCAGGCATAGGCCGCCATGTTCTTGGAGTTGATGAAGATCTCGAACGGGCGCCTGCGTCCGTCTTTCTCGATGTCGTTGATGGTGATGTAGAAGGCGTGATCGGAATCGGACCATTTGATCTTGTAGGTCTGGCCCAGCAGTACCTCGGGCCGATCCAATGGCTGCGTCATGTAGACGACGCCGCCTTCGCGCGGGCGAGAAATTTCCGCTGCGTTGTCCACCAGCGAGATCGCCGGCGCTTCGGCGGGCGTCGCTTCCAGCACCGATCCCGTCACCGTGTTCGGGCGATAGGTCGTGCAGCCCTTGCATCCCAGTTCATAGGCTTTCAGATACACGTCCTTGAATGCGTCGAAGGAAATGTCCGCAGGCACGTTGATGGTCTTGGAGATCGAGCTGTCGATATGTTTCTGCGCCGCCGCCTGCACTGCCAGATGATCGGCCGGCGAAAGCGTCTGCGCGTTGACGAAATAATCCGGCAGTGCGGCTTCCGCGCCGAAGGTTTCGCGATAGAGGCGATAGGCATAGTCGCTGATGTGTTCTTCGCTGCGTTCGCCGTCCGGCTGCAGCACTTTGCGTGAATAGGCATAGGCGAACACCGGTTCCACGCCGCTCGACACATTGCCGGCGAACAGCGAGATTGTGCCGGTCGGCGCGATGGAGGTGACGAGGCCGTTGCGCATGCCGTGCCGCGCAATGAGAGCACGAGTGTCTTCCGGCAACGCCGCCACGAAAGGCCGCGCGAGGAATTCGTCGCGATCGAACAGCGGGAACGCGCCTTTCTCCGCGGCAAGCTCGGCTGAAGCCTGGTAGGCGGCGTTGGAAATCAGCGACAGCCAGCGCTCGATCAGTGTCACGCTCTGCGCCGAGCCATAGCGCGCGCGGCAGAAGATCAGCGCATCCGCCAGCCCCGTGACGCCGAGGCCGATGCGACGCTTGGCATTGGCTTCCGCACGCTGCTCCTCCAGCGGAAAGCGCGAGACATCGATGATGTTATCGAGAAAGCGGATCGCCGTGCGGGTTAGCCGCACGAGCTCTTCTTCAGCCAGATGCGCGCCGTCTTCGAACGGCTGTTGCACCAGTTTGGCGAGGTTGATGGAGCCCAAAAGACACGCGCCATAAGGCGGCAAAGGCTGCTCGCCGCAAGGATTGGTGGCACAGATCGTCTCGCAATAGGCGAGGTTGTTCTGCGCGTTGATGCGGTCGATGAAAATCACGCCGGGTTCGGCGTAATCGTAGGTTGCGCGCATGATGCGGTCCCACAACTCGCGCGCTTGCACGGTGCGATAAATCTTGCCGTCAAATTTCAAATCCCACGGCCCGTCGTTCTTCACCGCCGCCAGGAAGGCGTCGGTGGCCAGCACCGAAAGATTGAACATCGAAAGCCGTCCCGGCGTGCGCTTGGCGTCGATGAAGGCTTCGATGTCGGGATGATCGCAGGCGAGTGTCGCCATCATGGCGCCGCGCCGCGAGCCGGCGCTCATGATGGTGCGGCACATCGCGTCCCACACATCCATGAACGACACGGGACCGGAGGCGTCCGCGCCGACACCCTTCACTTCAGCGCCGCGCGGCCGCAAGGTGGAGAAGTCGTAACCGATGCCGCCGCCCTGCTGCAGCGTCAGCGCCGCCTCGCGCAGCGCCGAGAAGATCCCGTTCATGGAATCCTCGATGCGGCCCATCACGAAGCAGTTGAACAGCGTCACGCTGCGATCCGTCCCGGCGCCGGCCAGGATTCTCCCGGCGGGGAGGAATTTCTGTTCGGCCAAAGCTTGCGCGAATTCGACCGCATAGTCGCGGCGCGCGTCGGCGGGTTCGGCTTGCGCGGCCGCCAGGGCAACACGGCTATAAGTCTCCGCGATGTCGCGATCCACGGGCGTGCCGTCCGGCTGTTTCAGCCGGTATTTCATGTCCCAGATGGTGCGCGAAATATCGCTCATGCGCCCGGCTTTTCGTCCTTGGTCCTCCGCCAAGCAAGGCGCCCGAGCGGCCAAAAGATGTAGCGCCTGCGTCCGTTAAAGTCAAGTTTTGTTCTTAATATGTTCCGATCAGATGAGGTCACGCGCCGCGAGCGACTCCCGGCCTTCCTCCACCAATCTCGCCGTCGCGGTTTCGATGCGGATTTCGAGTTCGCGCATAAACTGCGCGCGTTTCAGGCCCGGCGGAATCGCTTCCAGGAACTCCACCACGATCTTCCCCGGCTTCTTGATGAATCCGGTCCAGAACAATCCCGAATTCAGCGCCACCGGGACGCAGGCCACGGCGAACTGCGTGTAGAGGCCCGCCACCCCTGGCTTGTAGGCCGGCGCGGCGCCGGGCTCCTGGCGGTGGCCTTCGGGGAAAATCAGGATAGGTCGGCCTTGCGCCATCGCGGCTTTCGCGTCGGCCACCATCTTGCGCAGCGCGCTGGCCTTGCCTTCGCGGTCGATCGAGATCACGCCGGCTTTCCAGATGTACCAGCCATAGAAGGGGATATAGAGCAGTGATCGTTTCGCCACCGCAGCCGGATCGAACAGGATCAGGTAGAGCGCCAGCGTATCCCACATGCTCATGTGCTTGGAGGCGACAAGCACGCCGGTGTTCTTTGGAACCGGCCCGCGCACTTCGTAGGTGATGCCCGCGAAAACCTTCAGGCCCCACAGCGTGGCGCGGCTCCAGAAGCGAGAGCAATGGACGGTGACGCGGCGCGGCAGTATCAACGCCGGCAGCGAAAGAATGTTCACCACCACGGACTCGATCGCGAACCAGAGGAAGAACAGCGCGGAGCGCAGCAGCGTCATCGATGCCGCATGTCAGGATGCGCGATGAACTTTGCCGCCAAGGGCGGCGCGGTCAAGGGCCGGGCGATATTTCGGCGGAAACAGCCTCACCAACACGGCGCTGACCAGATATTTGGCATATTCGATGTTGAGAACGCGCAAAGCACGCGGGCTCTCCCACCAATGGCGGTAATCGATCTCCCCGGACTCCACGGGATAAGGCTCCAGCTTCACGCCCGGCATCTCGCTGGAAAACTCGGTCAAGCTGCGCGGCATGTGATAATTCGTGGTGACGACGACAAGGCTCTTGTAGCCGTGCGCGCGCGTCCAGCCTGCGGCTTCGTCGGCGTTGCCTTGCGTGTCTTCGGCCTGGTAGCCCATGTCGGCACAGCAATCGAAGCGTCGGCCACCATGGGCGACGCGCTTCAATTCATCCTTGGTGATTTCCTTGTGGACGCCAGTGATGAGAAGGCGCTTGCCGACCCCGTCTTCGAGCAGTGACACCGCCGCATCGACGCGCTTCTCCTCGCCGGTCAAGGCCACGATGGCATCGACATGCTTCGGCGCGGGCACAGGCGCCGGCAGCGTCGCGACGAAAATCACGAAACCCAGAACATAGGCGCCGACCACGCCGAGGACGATCTTCCAAATCATGAATTTCCCGGAATGGACCGGACTCGATCAAAAGGTCAACCAACAATAAGTTTACAAAATGGCGCTCAATAAATCCGCCGCAACGCGGCCAGGATCGAGAGGCGCGCCGTTGCCCACGCGATAGAGGCCGAAACCGCAGGCACCGCGAGCAACCAAGCAAGCTCGTCGAAACGCAGCGACAGTGGCGGCAGGAACGGCACCGCTTCCACGCCCGCCATCTCAAGCCCGCCCGCCATCACGAACAGAATGGCCGCAAGTCCGGCGCCAACGGTAGCCGCTGCCAGCGCCGAAATAAGATAATGCCATTCGAAGGCGCGCGCCACAAAGCCCGAGCGCGCGCCCATCTGATGCAGCAGTTCCACGATGTCGTGATGCGCCTCGAGGCCGGCGCGCGTGGCGAAGGTGACGGCAGCCGCGGTGGCGATGGCGATCAGCGCGAGGATCGCATAGGCCGACAGGATCACCACCTCGGCGAGCGATTTCAATCTTGCGATCCAGTGCGAATGATCGTCGAGAAGCGAATCCGGCGCGGCCTGCTTCAAGCGTTGCGACAGCTTTGGAACATCGATCGGCGAACCGGGCTCAATGGTGGCGTCGATCAAGCGCGGCAAAGGCAAGTCGGCGACCAGCGCGCCGGCGCCGAGCCACGGCTCGACGAGCTTCTGGGCCTCGGCTTGCGAAATCGGCGTCGCATAAGCGATTCCGGGAGTGCTGCGCAGAACCGACAGCGCGGCCTGCGTCTCTGTCGCAAAAGCGGCATCCACATTTCCCTCGGCGACCGGAAGAATCTGCACAGTGAGCCGTCCGCTCAGCCCTGCGCGCCATGTTTCCGCCGCCCGATCGGCGATCAACGAGGCGCCGAGCGCGAGGGCCGCCAGGAAGGCCATCACGCCGATCACCACGTCGAGCGGTGCCGCGCCGGTATCGCGCGGCAGGATGCGGCCCTGCTGGCGCCCGCTCACAGGCGCGCCTTTCGCAGTTCGACGAGACGCCCATCGACGAGCCGCATCTCGCGCGCCTTGGTGCGCTCGAGCAGTCCGCGATCGTGGGTCGCGATCAGGACCGTGGTGCCGAGGCGATTCAATTCGCCGAACAGCCGGATCAGGCGTTGGCCCATGTCGGGATCGACATTGCCCGTCGGCTCATCGGCGATCAGCAGATCGGGCCGCGCCACAACGGCGCGCGCGATCGCGACACGCTGCTGCTCGCCTCCGGATAGCGTGGCGGGGCGCGCCTGCATGCGATCGCCAAGGCCCACCCAGGCGAGCAGCTCTTCGACGTCGGCGGTGTAATCGTCCGGCTTGCGGCCGGCGATGCGCAGCGGCAGCGCGACATTGTCGAAGGCGGAGAGGTGTTCGAGCAAACGGAAATCCTGGAACACCACGCCGATGCGCCGGCGGATCGCGGGAAACTCCGAGCGCCTGCTCGTCGCCAGATCGCGGCCAAACAATGTGACAAGCCCACGCGAAGGCGGCTCGGCCAGATACAGCAGCTTGAGCAATGTCGTCTTTCCCGCGCCGGACGGGCCGGTGAGAAAGCTGAACGAACCCGGCTCCAGGACGAAGGTCGCATCGCGCAGGATCTCCGGCCCGGGTCCGTAGCGCATGCCGACATTTTCGAAGCGGATCATCCGACGATTCCGGGCAACGGCCTTGCATACGGCACGGACGGGGCTATTCCTAGCCTTAACGCCGCGAATTGCCTCGTCTTGCGGCGCCTGTAATGTTACGGATAATTTTAACGCGATCCCACGTATATTCCTCGACCATGATCCTGACCTGTCCACAATGCGAGACGCGTTACGAAGCGGATGCGTCGAACTTCGCGCCGCCGGGCCGCAAGGTGCGTTGCGCCAAATGTGGGCACCTTTGGCATCAGGTTGCTCCCACGTCGGAGCCCGAGCCCCGGCCCGAAACAATCGAACCGCCGGCGTCTGCTGCGCCCGATGCTGTTGGCGAGTCTGAGCCACAGCTTGCCGCCGATGAGCCCGCAGCCGAAGCCACGGCGATAGCCGCGCCGCCACCGGCCACGAAGAAACCGCGAACGCAAACGCCGCAACACATCGGCATGATCGCCGGGTGGCTTGGGCTTGTGATCCTGATCCTGGTCATCGGATGGTGCGCGCTCGCCTATCGCCAGCAGATCGCAACCGCGTGGCCGCAGGCTGGCTCGCTCTATTCTGCGCTCGGCATGAGCGTGAACACGCGTGGCCTCGATTTCGTCGATGTCGCGCTTCATCGCCAGAGCGAAGATGGCCGGCCGGTGTGGGCGGTGACAGGCAAGCTCGTCAACGTCAGCGGGCAGGATCAAACGGTGCCGCCGATCGAAGTCATGCTGACCGACAAGAACAAGCGCGTGCTCTATCACTGGCGTTTCAATTCAGGTGTGGCGGTACTCAAGCCCGGACAGACCGCCGCGTTCCTGACACGGCTGTCGAGCCCGCCCACCGGCGCGCGCCATCTCGAATTGCGTTTCGCGGCGACCGGCGGTTGAGCGCCTCGCGCATCGTGCTCTTTTCCGAGGCCGATATTGCCGCGCGCGTGGAAACGCTGGCGCGCGAGATCGCAGCCTACCCCGTAACGCCGCAGATCATGGCGCCGATCCTCGTCGGCGCATTCGTGTTCGCTGCCGATTTGTTGCGCGCGCTGGCCAGGCTCGGCGTGGTTCTGCCGACCGAGTTCCTGTGGCTTCGCTCCTACGCCGCGCGCCAAAGCGCAGGCGACGTGTCGGTGCTGGCGGGGCCGTCCGCCGATGTGCGCGGCCGTACGGTGCTGATCGTGGACGGTGTGCTCGATGGTGGCCATACGATCGCCAAAGCGCGTGCGCTGCTGATGGACGCCGGCGCGAGCGCTGTGCTGACGGCAGTGGCCGTGGACAAGCGCCGCGCCGATGCCGTGGCCGTCGCCGATTTCGCCGCGTTCGCAGGCGTTCGCGGCTTCATCGTTGGCTATGGCATGGACGATGCCGGCGCCGGACGAGGCCTGCCCGACATTTCCGTGCTGAAATAATTCAAAACTCTTTCAGCAACCGGTCGAGGTAATCGAGTTCCTCTTTCGGCCGGCCTTCCTGCGCGGCGCGGCGGCGCAGCTCCTGCAGGATCGCGCGGGCACGTTCCATCGAGGATTTGTCCGGCACCTTCACGCCATTGGCGCCGAAGCCGCCGCCTTGCGAGCCCGCCTGGCGGCCGAGCGGATCTTCACGGCCATTCTCGCCTGGCTGGCCTTGTCCATTTTCCTGCATCAGGCGCTTGGCGAGGTCGCTCGTGCCTTGGCGCAATGCGTCGAGCGCCTGTTGCTCGGAGGGATTGGCGTTATCGGGCGAATTCTGGTTGAGCTGGTTTTGGGCATCGCCCATGGCCTTGCCCGCAGCGCCCAACGATTGCGGCGCCTTCTGCTTTTGATCGCCCAGGCCCTTGAGCAATTTGTTCAGATCGTCGTGCAGCTTCTGCTGTTGCTGGGCCAGGCCCTTGGCGCCACCGTCCTTGGGATCGCCCGCGCCTTGCTGCTGGCGATAAGTCTTGTCCATCAGCGCACGCTGGCGGCCCATGAGATCGCCCAGGCCCTGGATGGCATCGCTGAGCGCTTTGTCGCCCGGCGAACCGCTGCCGCCGGCACCGTTCTGCATGTGCAGATTTTCGAGCAGGTTCTGCAGCATCGAGAGCATTTGCTGCGCCGCGCCGCGCGCACCGCTTTGCGCCGCCTGCTGGATGGCCTTCAGCAGCTTGTCCAGATCCTCGGGGCTGATGTTCAAGACGCGCGCGCCTGGCGGTGGCTGGCCCGTTGCGCTCTGCGGATTCTGCGCCAGCATCTGCATGTAGCGCTGCATGGTCTGGCGATAGCGCTGCAGCAATTGATCGATCACATCCTGCGGCGCGCCTTGCGCGAGCGCTTGGGACAGCAATTGCTGGATCTGACGCAACTGGTCGGCGATCTTGCCGGCTTCGCCTTGTTCCAAAGCCAGCGCGAGCTGCCAGAGTTCATCTTGAATACGCGCGATGTCGGCTTTGGTGCGCGCGCCGCGCAGATCCCAATAGATCGTGCGCATGTTGAGATAGAGCGGAAGCTGGTTCTGATAGAACAGTTCTGGCGCCAGCGTCAGCGCTTCCAGGGCGCGGCTGGCGCGTCCGCGGGCTTGCGGATCGCCCAGTGACAGGTTCTGCCGCTGCTCGACCAGCGCGCGCGCCAGCGGGTTGGTGAAGAACTGCGCCGGCAGATGAAAGCGCACCGGCTTGCTGCGCCCGATCTGGCCGGCGCCGTCCTTGGCTTCCAGGGTAATCTCGACGTCGAGGCCGGCGAAAGGATTGTCGCGCAGATCGCGATAGACCGATTGGGTGACGGTCTTTGCCGAAGCTGCTGCCAGCGGCAAGTCGATGGACAGGCTCGTCTGTTTGCCGACGGCGCGCAGCGGCCGGATGATCGCGCGCGCCGATACCACGCCGTAATCGTCGCCTGCCGTGAAGCTGATCTTGAGCGCGTCGCTCGCGGTCTTGCTGGGCGGGTTGGCGAACGCGATGATAGGTGGATTGTCGGGTATGGCCTTGAATTGCCAATTGCCCAGCATGCCGCTGTCGGCACGCACGCTCACCGTCCCGTTGGACACAATACGATAGCTCGCACCGAATTCGCTGTCCTTGCCTTTGAAGTCGGGGCGCTTTCCTTGCGGTGCCGGATCGAGCGCGATGGCCGGCTTGCTGTTCGCGGAATGCACGCGCAGCACGAGTTCCGAACCTGTCGGCACCGCGATGACGCGATTCATGTTGCGATCGAGATAGAGCGGTGCTTCGCCGGTATAGGCAGGCGGGTTCACCCAGGCGTCCATCGTGGCCACGGCACCACCTTCGCTGCCATTGAGCGAAAACGCTGCGATCAGTCTGCGACTCCAATCGTGGCCGGCAACAAAGACGCCCGCGATCAGCAGCAGCAGCACGACAAAGCGCAGCGCATAGGGATCGCGGTGCGACAGATGCGGCGCCGGGCGCGCAAGCCGCAGCCGCCCGATGCGCGCGAGCAGCCAACGCACATGCGCGCGCCACAGGGATTCGGCCACCGCGTCGCCGCTGCCGAGCGCCATGCGGTCCTGGCCTTCGGTGATGGGGCGATGCGCCAGCGCCGAATCGCGTTCGACCCGGCGAGCGCCTTCCGCCCAATGCGGCAGCTCGAAGCTCTGAAAGCCGCTGAAGACGCTGAGCCCTGTCGCGCCCAATGCGGCAACGAACAGCAGCGCGTGAAGCCATCCGGGCATGGAGACAAATGCGCCCAGCAGCGCCGCGGCGGCGTAAAGGCCGAGCACGCCGCTCGCCGGCCACAGCGCCGGCCAAACGCGCTCCCACAGGATCGCGGCGCGCGCGAAACGAATGTAGCGCTCAGGCTTCGAGCCAGGGCGGGAGCCGGTCCTGTCGGATAAGTGCATCGTCATCGAGTTTCGGCCGTACCACGCTCCACTGGCCGCCCTTGACCAAAACTTCGGCCGCGGGCAGTCGGGCATTGTAAGCCGAAGCCATCACCGCGCCATAGGCACCTGCCGTCATGATCGCGACCAGATCGCCCGATGCCAGTGGGGCCATCAAATAGTCGCGGGCGAAAAGATCGGAGGATTCGCAGACTGGTCCTACCACGTCATAGCGGGCGGTGGGCGCGGATGTATTTTCGTTCACGGACAAGATCGCGTGATGGGCGTCATAGAGCGCAGGACGGATCAGGTCATTCATGCCGGCGTCCAGGACGGCAAACCTCTTGGTCTCACCGTCCTTGACATAGATCACCCGGCTGACCAGCGCGCCGGCCTTGGCTGCGATCAGCCGTCCGGGCTCGGCGATCAGCGATACCTCGAGATCTTTGGTCAGCCGCGTGACCAGCGCGCCATATTGTTCTGGCGTCGGCAGTTCGCTCTCTTTGCCATAGGGAACGCCCAAACCGCCGCCGATATCGAATCGGGAAATCTCGTGTTCGTCGGCACGCAATCTTTTGATGAGACCGATGACGCGCGACAGTGCCGCCTCGAACGGCGCCAGCTCAGTGATTTGGCTGCCGATATGCATGTCGATGCCGACGACGTCGATGTGCGCCAGCTTTTCGGCGTGCTCATGGGCCGCCACCGCGCGGCTCCAGGGGATGCCGAATTTCGCTTCCGCCGTTCCGGTGGTGATCTTGGCGTGGGTGCGCGCATCGACATCGGGGTTGACGCGGAAAGCGATCGCGGCGCGCGCGTCCAGGCTTCTTGCCACGTCGTTGAGCGCCACCAGTTCGGGCTCGCTCTCGACATTGAACTGATGGATGCCTGCTTCGAGCGCCAGCTTCATCTCGGCCTGGGTCTTGCCCACGCCGGAGAAGACGATTTTGCCCGCGGGAATCCCCGCCGCCAGCGCCTTCTTCAACTCGCCGCCGGAGACCACGTCGGCGCCGGCACCGAGGCCGGCCAGCGTTTTCAACACGGCGAGATTGCCATTGGCCTTGACGGAATATGCGATCAGGGTGCCTTTGGGCAGCGCCGTTTCCATCGCGCGATAATGCCGTTCCAGCGTCGCGGTCGAATAAACATAGAACGGCGTGCCGACCGCCTCCGCGATGTTCGCCAGATCGACGTCTTCGGCGAACAGCCTGCCATGCTGATAGCGGAAATGATTCATTGGGCGATGGGCTGCGGCGGGCGCGACGGATCGCGCTCGTCCTTCGGCGGCACCTTGCCGTTCGGCAGATCGAGGTTGCTCTTGGTGCCGCAGCCTCCAAGCGGCAAGGCGAGCGCGAGCGAGATCGAGACGGCCAGCAGCCAGCGAAGGATCATTTCAGCGTCTCCTGCCAGAATTTCACTTGTTCGCGGACGCGCGCGGGCGCCGTGCCGCC
>DASXFK010000059.1:0-12349 GCA_036489635.1 Rhizomicrobium sp.
AAGTAATATGTGACGGAGGTGGTGATCAGCCCCACGCTTTCGGCGACATCGGCCAGCGTCATGCCCTTCACGCCGCGGCGGTTCATGATCCCGGCGGCGGAAGCAATGATGGCTTCCTTCTTGCGCGCGTAGCGATCCGTATTGTCGGCAGGCTTATCCATGACGAATTGTCAGTCGGCTTCCCCAATTCGCGACAATCTAGTCGAAGCCGCGCGCGCGCGCTATTCGAGCATATCCACCGGCTCGCTCGCTTGGCCCACTTCGGCGGCGAGGCGGCGAAGGTTTTCTTCATGGCCTTCGCGCGTGATGGGGTAGAAGCCGATCAGCGCGGTCGCAATCAGATAGGTGACGGCGGTGGCGGGGAGGTAGATCAGTGCGAAGTTCCGGATGATCGCCGGGTCGACATGCCCGGGAACCGCATGCGTGGGAAAATGCGCCGCCGAAAGAAGCATGCCGGACGCGAACACGCCCAACCCCGACGCCGCTTTCTGCATGAAGCTGGAACCCGCGAAGAAGAGCCCCTCGGAGCGCCTGCCGGTTTTCAGTTCGCTGTCTTCCACCACGTCGGCAAGCATGGAGACCAGAAGAATGGAGCTTCCTATGGCGAGCGCGCCACCGAGCGCCGAGAACACGAACAGCAACGGCAGCAGCAAAGGCGAGCCGTTGAGTGGAAACAAATCCATCAACCGCAGCGCCAGAGGGACGCTGGAGATGACAACGCCGGCCATGAAAAGGATGATCCCGGCGCGTTTCTTGCCGAGCCATTTCGATAGTGGCAACGCGAAGGCGAAAGCAAGTATCACGGAAAGGAACGTCGCCGCTGTCAGAATGGAAATCTGCACGTTGGAAAGCTGCCACAAATAGGTCGCCAGGTAGATGTTGAGCGCGTACACGAGCCCGGTCGCGAGCTGGAACAAAACGCCGGCCACCATCAGCACGAGAAAAGCGCGATTGGCGAGGCTCGCGAACATCTCGCGCGTGTATTGCGGAATGGAAATCCGGCGTTTCGGCGGTTGACGAAAGTTGGGAATGAATTTGTGCGTGCCCGCGGCGGAAATCAAAATCACCGCAAACATAACAACGGCGGCGGTGATGCCGTAATGACTGTAGCCGGTCTCGTTGAGCTGCCCCACTTTATGCGTCGCATCCGGCGTCAGAAACACCATGTAAGCCAGCATCAGCATGCCGAGCCCGCCGAACCAGGCGAAGAATACGCGATAGGCGATGAAGGATGTGCGCTGGTCATAGTTCTCGCTTAGCTCCGGCGCCATCGCTGAACTGGGAATTTCATAGAGCGTGATGAAGGTGCGAACCACGATGGCAACGATCAGCAGATAGAGGAACAACGCATGCTGCGACCAGTGCGGCGGGTTCCACAGCAGCAGATAAGACACCGCGACCGGCAATGCGGACAGATACATGAACGGATGCCGCCGCCCCCAGCGCGTGCGCAGATTGTCCGAGACCTGTCCGATGACAGGGTCCATGAAGGCATCCACGATCAGGGCGATACCGATGGCGGCGCCGACCAGCGCGCCTGGCAGTCCGATCACCTGATTGTAGAAGAGAAGAAGGATGGTCTGGAATCCGTTGTCCTTAATTCCGAAGGCGACTGAACCCAGGCCGTAAAGAAGCTTGGTGCGAACGCTCACCATCTCGCGCTTCGCATCCGCCATGCCGTTCGCCCCTCGCGCGGGCGCACCTTGCACGAAGCCCGCCGTTTCGCCGCCTGTTTGGAAGCTGCGGTATGGCGGTTCGCGCGTCAACCTTTCCGCCATTAACCAAGCCTTAGGACCGACATCATACAACTTATAGTTGAAAACTAGAGAGGGGCGAATAGGATGCCGAAATCCTTGAGAATGGCGCTCGCAGTGCTAGTCGGGCTCATCGCCGCCGATGCCGCGCCGGCGGCCACGCAATCCACCACGTTCAGCGTCACCGCCACGGTGCTGGGGTCGTGTTCGGTATCGGCCGGCACGTTGGCGTTCGGCAGTTACACGCCCACCGCCGGTTCCTCGACGGATGCCTCGAGCACGGTGAACGTGGTCTGCACGAACGGGACTGATTACACCGTGGCGCTCGATGGCGGCTCGACCGCGAACAATGTCGCCGCGCGGGAAATGAACGATGCCGCGTCGCACACGCTGTCCTACGAAATCTACAAGGATTCCGCGCGCGCAACGGTTTGGGGCGACGGCACCGGCGCAAGCGTCACGCAATCGGGAACCGGCGGCGGGGCGACGCAGTCTTTCACCGCCTATGGCCGCGTCCCCGCCGCGCAATTCGTCACGGCGGGCAATTATGCCGACACCGTCACCGTGACCGTGAGCTACTGACATGCGCGGCCGCTGTGGGCTGTGTGCCGTCGCCGCGGGCGTAGCGTTGCTGGCGTCGGCCGCGAGCGCGGCGCCTGCAAAGACGCTGGAGGTCGCGCCGACCACTTTGGAGCTCACGGCTGGGCAGCCGGGATTGCTCTATGTCGCCAATCATTCGGCGAGTCCGGTGACGGTGCAGATCGATGTCTACGATTGGCGGCAAGCGGCAAATGCCGATCGCCTGGTTCTGAGCGACAGCGCTTTTGTCAGTCCGCCGCTGACCACCATCGCGCCGGGCGAGCGCCAGATCGTGCGCGTCTTGGCAACACCCGACGCGCGTGCGCAGGAAACCAGCTATCGGCTGCGTGTCAGTGAATTGCCCCAAAGGGCCGACACCTCCGGCGGCGTGCAGGTGCTTCTGCAATTCAGCATTCCGGTTTTCGTGCGCGGCGCCAAGAACGACAGCGCGCTCACCTGGACGGCGACGCAGAGCGGCACAACACTGGAACTCGCAGCGCACAACACTGGCGACCGCACCCTGAAGCTCGCGGGGCTGCGCGTCACGTCCGGGTCGGATGCGGCGAGCGTCGCGCCCGATCGAGTGACTTATATTCTTCCAGACGCATCGCATGTCTGGGACATCGCGATGCCCGAATTCGCACAGGCCACGCGACTGCATATCGACGGAAAGGATGAGCGCGGTCACGCATCCATCGCGGCCGACATCGCAGTTGCGCGGTGAGACGCGCGCTTGCCGTGCTGAGCGTTGTGCTGGCCGCATCGGTCATGGTGAACGCTTCCTTGGCGCATGACGCGAATATGCTGCTGGAAGTCTGGATCAATGGCCGCACCGCGCATCAGGTGGTCGAAGTGCAATCGCATGGCGGCGAACTTTTCGCCACCGCCCGCGAGTTGGCGCGCGCCGGATTGCGGCTGGACGAAAGCCGCGGCGCGATCCGGTTGAGCAGCTTGCCGGGTATTTCCTTCCAAATCGATTCCGTGCGACAGCGGCTGCTGATCTCTGCGGCGGCCGACCGTCTGCCGGTGCAGGATTTCGATCTTCGGCCGTCTTTCGGAGGCCTTCCGCAATCGACGGCGGCGCGGGGCGCATCGCTCGTCTACGATCTCTCCGCGGCGGCGGACGATCTGAGCCACGTGAAAGACAGCGCTTCGGCAGGCGCCACGCTTGGCGTACATGTCTTCGCGCCCGATACGCTGTTCACAGCGACGGGATTCGCGTCGTATGCGGGCGGGCAACATAGCGGCGCGCGGCTCGATACTTCGCTCGAATTTGACGATGCGGCGCTTCCGCGCGCCATCGTCGTGGGCGATGCGATCAGCGGCGCTTTGTCCTGGTCGCGGGCGTTGCGCTTCGGCGGGTTGCAGATCGCGAGCGACTATGCGCTGCGGCCCGATCTTGTCACCTTCCCGCTGCCGAGCTTTTTCGGCCGCGCCAGCGTTCCGCAGACCGTGGACGTGCTGGTCGGCGCGGCCAAGGTGTTCGAGCAGGACGTCGATCCGGGGCCGTTCGCGCTGCACGACATTCCGATCGTCACAGGCGGCGGCAGCGCGACCGTGGTGACGACCGATGTGCTCGGCCGCGAAACGAGCCAGACGATCTCGCTTTATACGACGACTGAGCTTCTTGCCCCCGGTCTGGCCGAATACAGCTTCGACGCGGGGTTCCTCCGCGACGGCTACGGCGAGCAGAGCTTCGATTACCGCACGCCGATGACGTCCCTGATGTACCGGCGCGGCATGAACGGGTTCACGCTTGGGATGCATGCCGAGGCGGCTCAGGGACTTGGACTCGGCGGCGCCGAAGTGGCGCTGTCGCTGGGCGGCATTGGCGCGCTTTCCGTGGCGGGCGCCTATAGCAGCGGTGCAAAAGGCGACGGCCAGCTCGCCTCGCTCGCGCTTCAAGCCCGCGCCGGCGCGGTGAACGGATTTGCGTCGGTCGAAGCCACGACCGCGCATTATCAGGATGTCGCAGGACTGCAAGACGGTCCGCCGCCGCGTCTGAGGATCCAGATGGGCGCGAGCATGGGGCTGCCTTACGGCTCGCTTGGCATGTCCTGGGTGCGCGAATGCAAGCCCGATCCGAGCGACGAAATGATCGCGTCCTATTCGCTGTCGGCGGGCGGCGGCTGGTTTGTGGGCGTGACGGGACTCCACGACTTTGCCGGGCACGATTGGGCCGCGCAGATATTTCTGGGCGTGCCGATCGGCGGCGGCATGGCGTCCGCATCCTATTCGGCGGGTTCCGGCTCGCCCACCGCCTTGGCGCAATTCAACGCGCCCGCCGATCCCGACGGCGGATTGGGATACAGCGCGACGGCCGGAACGGCAGGTGCGGACGAACACCTTGAAGGCGACGCGAGTTGGATCGGGCCACATGCGGCACTGAGCGGCGGGCTGGCTGCGGATGGCAACACGGTGGCGCTGCGCGCCGGCGCAAGCGGGGCGCTGGTTTTCGTCGGCAGCGAATTGTTTGCGACCCGGCAGCCGGACGGCGCGGTTGCGCTGGTGCAAGCCGGCGCGCCGGATGTGCGCATCTATCGCGACAATCGCGAAGTCGCGATTTCGGACAGCGATGGCGAAGCGCTGCTCACCGGCCTCGTGCCCTATACCGAAAACCGGCTCGGCGTCGATCCGCGCGATTATCCGATGGCCAGCATCGTGGCGAACAGCGAGCAGACGGTTGTTCCGCAGCGATCGAGTGCGGTGGTGCTCGACCTGGCTCCGCATGAGAGGCACTTCGCGCTTGTGATCGTGCGGCTTCCGGACGGCACGGCGCCGCGGCCGGGAACCGCTGTGACGCAAATGCCGTCGGGCGCTCCGCTGATGGTCGGTCGCGACGGCGAAATCTTCATTCCCGATCTGCGGCAAGACGAGGACCTGTCGCTTGCGTTCGCAAACCGATCCTGTGTGCTGCATGTGGATTTGCCCAAAGCGGCTGCGCGCGAGATCCTGCGCATCGGTCCGCTGCTGTGTCGCCCGGGTGTTCCGGCATGAGGGGCCGCTACGCTTTTGTCGTGTTTGCGTTGCTGCTGTCGCAGTCGGCGCAGGCGATTTGCGTTCCTTCGCTCGGCGTCAGCGCCACGGAATTGAATTTCGGCGTGTACGATCCGGGCGCTGCCTCAGCCAATACGTCGATGGCGACGATCACGCTGCAATGCGCCGTCGGCCTGTTGCCTTCCTTCTCCGTTGCGCTATCGCCTGGCGGCTCCGGCAGCTACGCGATGCGCAGAATGACGAATGGCAGCGCTGTGCTGAGCTACAATTTCTATACCGATCCGAACGACACGGTGGTCTGGGGGGACGGCAGCGGGACCACTTCGACCGACAGCTCGAGCGGTCTGCTCTCGCTGGGCGCCACCAGTTTCACCGTCTATGGCAGTGTCCCGCGCGGGCAGTATCCGGCTCCCGGCAGCTTTGCTGATGAGATCATGGTGACCGTCACATACTGAGGCGCGACAAATCCTGCGGCCGCCTATATATCGGCGCGGCTACGGAGTGCGCCATGGCGAGGGGTGTCAGCGAGTGGAACGCCGTGCGGCGCGGCCTTTACGGGCTTGCGGCAGGCTTGGTCCTCGGCGGCATGATCATGGCCAGCGTGCTGCCGGGACGTGGGCTCATCGCCGGCGGCCTGGCGGTGCTCGCGCTGGCAGGCGCGATTGCGGCCGGTTTTCAGGTTCGCCGTCTCAATCCCATTGCGCTCGGCGCCGGCGACGATGTGGATGTCGAGGTCATGGCGCCGCTGGCGCGGGCGGTGTTCGCGCAACTGCCCGATCCGCTGATGCTGCTCGACGCTTCGGGCCGCGTCTTGTTCGCCAATGCGGCGATGGCAAGCGTGGTCGGCCTCGACGCGCAATCCAAGCATGTCTCTTCGGTATGGCGCGTGCCCGCGGTGCTGCAAGCCGTCGCGCGCACGCTCGAGGACGGCGCGCCGACGACCGGCGAATTCTCCACGCCGGTTCCGGTGGCGCGGCACTATCAGGTCTATGCGAGACGCATCGACCAGGCCCCCCATCTGACGGTCCTGCTGCTCCACGATGTCAGCGCGGTGAAACGCGCCGAGCAGGCGCGCGCGGATTTCATTGCCAATGCGAGCCACGAACTGCGCACGCCGCTGGCGGCGGTGTCGGGCTTTATCGACACGTTGCGGGGCCATGCGAAGAACGACGAGGCGGCGCGCGAGCAGTTTCTGGCCATCATGAGCGAGGAAGCCGGACGCATGCGCCGGCTGATTGAAGATCTCATGTCGCTGACGAGAATCGAATTGAACGAGCATGTGCCGCCGTCCGGCGACGTCGATGTCGGCGATGCGGTGCGCAATGCCGTCGCATCGTTGCAAGGGCTGGCGAACGCCGACGATGTCACAGTCAGCATCGCCGCGCCGCCGGCATCGCCGCATGTCGCGGGCGAGCGCGATGAGTTGATCCAGCTTTTCCAGAACCTCATCCACAACGCGATCAAATACGGGCGCGAGCACGGTCATGTCTGGATAGAATTCTCGCAATCTTCCGCGCCGCTGCCAGGCCGTCGCGGCGCAGTGCCGCTGATCTCCATATCCATTCGCGACGATGGCGAGGGCATCGCGCGCGAGGCCATTCCTCGGCTGACCGAGCGCTTTTACCGGGTGGACGTGAAGCGCAGCCGTGAGCGCGGTGGCACCGGCCTGGGCCTGGCGATTGTCAAGCACATCGTCAACCGGCATGGCGGCCGGCTGCAGATCGAGAGCAAGCCGGGCGAAGGCAGCACCTTTACGGTGATTTTGCCGGTTCGGACGGCGGCCGCTTAAGGCCGCGCTGCTGTCACGGAACTGTTATAAATCTGTCGCATGAGCGTGGCCGAGGAGCGGTATGGCTCGCCCCGGTCAGGCGGTGGCTTTTCAGTGGCGACGCCGGCGGCAGGAACTGTTCCCGACCGGAGAGAAAGACGATGAGCGAACATACGGTCAAGGCATTCGGCGAGCAGCTTGAGGCGCTCGCCCGCAACGTGACGCAAATGGGCGGTCTGGCCGAAGCGCAATTCGCCGACGCGATCGAGGCGATCGCACGCCGTGACACGGCGCTCGCGGAGGCGGCCATTGCGGGCGATCCGCGCATCGACCGCTTGCAGGAGACGATCGAGGATCAGGCGCTCAAGCTTCTGGCGCTGCGCCAGCCGATGGCGAGCGATCTGCGCAATACGCTGGCGGCGATCAAGATCGCAGGGGAACTGGAACGCATCGGCGATCTGGCCAAGAACATCGCCAAGCGCACGCTGGTGTTGAACCGGGAGCCGCCGATCAGGCTGGCGCAAAGTCTCGCGCGCATGGGGCGCTCCGCGCAGAACCAGATGAAGCTCGTTCTCGACGCTTATTCCGACCGCAATGCGCAAGGCGCCGAAATGGTATGGCGCAACGACGGCGAGATCGACGAGATCTACAACAGCCTGTTTCGCGAGCTGCTCACTTACATGATGGAGGATCCGCGCACGATTGGCCTGTGCACGCATCTGCTGTTCGTGGCGAAGAACATCGAGCGTTCGGGCGATCACGCCACCAACGTCGCCGAAGTCGTCTATCATATGGTCACCGGCGATCATCTGGCGAGCGAACGTCCGAAGGCGGACGTGACAAGCTCGACCACGGTGCCGTTCGAACGGAAGGAAAAATGACGCTCAAACCCGCAGTTCTGGTCGCCGAAGACGAAGGGGCGCTGGTGACGCTATTGCGCTACAATCTCGAACGCGAAGGCTATCGCGTGCTCGAAGCCAAGGACGGCGAAGAGGCGCTGCTGGTCGCGGACGAGGAGCCGCTCGATCTGGTGCTGCTCGACTGGATGCTGCCCCAGCTCTCCGGCATCGAGGTCTGCCGCCGGCTGCGCGGGCGCCCGCAGACGCGCAACGTCCCGATCATCATGCTCACCGCGCGCGGCGAAGAGACCGATCGCATCCGCGGTCTCGACACCGGCGCGGACGATTATATCACCAAGCCGTTTTCGATGACCGAATTGCTCGCGCGATTGCGCGCGGTGATGCGGCGCATTCGTCCGGGTCTGGCGGAAGATATCGTGCGCATCGGCGATATCGAGATGGACCGCGCCGCCCACCGCGTGCGCCGCAATGGCCGCGATGTCCATCTCGGGCCGACGGAATTCAAGCTGCTCGATCATCTGATCCAGCATCCGGGACGCGTGTTCAGCCGCGAGCAGTTGCTCGATGGCGTGTGGGGCTCCGATGTCTATGTCGAGGCACGCACTGTGGATGTTCATGTCGGACGGCTGCGCAAGGCGCTGAACAACGGTGCCGAGCGCGATCCCATCCGCACCGTGCGCTCGGCCGGCTATTCGCTGGATGACGCGTTCGCTGCCTAGAGCAGCGCCTCTATCGGCTCGCGCAGTCCTTCCGGTTTCGCGGTCGGTGCGAAGCGCGAGACAACCGCGCCTTCGCGATCGATCAGGAACTTGGTGAAGTTCCACTTGATCCCTTCGAGGCCGAATACACCGGGCTTCTCGTGCTTGAGGAATCGATAGAGCGGGTGGGCGCTTTCGCCGTTCACTTCGACCTTCGCGAACATTGGAAAATCGGCGCCGTAGATCGTGGCGCAGAATTCGCCGATCTGCGTTTCGGTGCCCGGCTCTTGCTGGCCGAACTGATTGCAGGGAAAGCCCAGCACCGAAAAGCCGCGCGGGTGCAGATCGTGATAGAGCCTCTGCAGGCCTTCATATTGCGGCGTGAATCCGCATTTGCTGGCGGTGTTGACGACGAGAAGAACCTGGCCGCGATAGTCGGCCAGCGCCACGTCCTTGCCGGTGATGCTTTTCGCGGAGAAATCGAAAACGTTGGGCATGAAAAATCCCGGACGGTTGTTTGCCGCCCGGGATCCTATCCTGATGTCCTGAAAATCAGCTTGCCATGCGGCCTTTGTCGCGGCGCAGCTGTTGCGGCTGATAGGCCTTGCGGGCATGCGCCTCGCAATAGGGCGAACCCGCCTTCGGCTTGTGGCCGCAGAAGTGGAATTCGTTGTCGGACGGATCGCCGATGGGCCAGCGGCACATCGTATTGCTGATCGTCAGCACCGTGGCGTGATTGCCGTCCGCGAGGGTCAGCGGATCTTCCTCCACCACGGGGGGCTCGGGGATGTGCGTGCGGATGGAAATCCGCGGCGCGGAGGGAAGGCGCGGGCGCTCGACGCGCGTCGGCGTGGCGCGGCCGGCCAGACCCAGGCGATGCACCTTGCCGATCACGGCGTTGCGCGTGACCCCGCCCAGCGCACGGGCGATCTGGCTGGCGGAAAGACCCTCCGTCCAGAGCGATTTCAGCTGCTCGACCCTATCATCCGTCCAGCTCATAGTGCCTCCCTTGGCTCCAACACTATATATCGTAGCCGAAGGGTTAACGCGCACAAGGCCTCGCGGGTGCCTACCATTCCTTGTCCACAGCAATGAGTCGGCACTTCTACTCATTCCTCGGTTTTTGCCCTTTTTTGCTTTCGTTCGCCGCACTGCGCTCCTTTTCACCTGTTACTCCAAAGGCTTCCGGCTGCTCGCCCGGAAAGGGCGGCAGCTCGGCACTTTGCAACATTCCATGATCATAATGTGAACATAATGGGAACTTGTCAAGGGACTTCGTCATAGCGGCCGCGCGTCGGCCCGCGTTTCTTGACGTGTCACCCGAAGGGAATAAACCCGCTCGTCCTTCGAATAAGGAGTGCCGCCGTGTCCTCTCTTCTGCCGACATATGCCCGCGCCGATATCGCGTTCGAGCGCGGCGAAGGCGCGTATATTTATGCCGAGGACGGGCGACGCTTTCTGGATTTCGGCGCGGGCATCGCGGTCAATTCGCTGGGCCACGCGCATCCGCATCTCGTCGCCGCGCTCACCGAGCAGGCGGGCAAGCTTTGGCACACGTCCAATCTTTATCGCGTGCCGGGGCAGGAGAAACTTTCCAAGCGCCTTACCGATGCGACCTTCGCCGATCTGGTGTTCTTCACGAACTCCGGCGTCGAGGCGATCGAATGCGCGGTGAAGATGGCGCGGCGTTATCATTATGCGAACGGCCATCCCGAGCGCTTCCACATCATCACTTTTGAAGGCGCGTTCCACGGCCGCACGCTGGCGGGTATCGCGGCGGGCGGTCAGGCGAAATATCTCGAAGGCTTCGGTCCGAAAGTGCAGGGGTTCGATTCTGTGCCGTTCAACGATGTGAAGGCGCTGGAAGCGATGATCGGTCCGCAAACCGCGGCGCTGATGATCGAGCCGGTGCAAGGCGAGGGCGGCTTGCGCCCCGCCTCGCCGCAATTCCTGCGCACGTTGCGCAAACTGTGCGATCAGCACGGCCTGCTGTTGATCTTCGATGAAATCCAGACCGGTGTGGCGCGCACCGGAAAATTCTTCAGCTACGAATGGGCGGGCGTGACGCCGGACATCATGGCCATCGCCAAAGGCATCGGCGGCGGTTTCCCGATGGGCGCGTGTCTCGCCACCGCGGACGCGGCAAAGGGCATGGTCACCGGCACGCATGGCACGACCTTCGGCGGCAATCCGCTGGCGATGGCGGTGGGCAACGCGGTGCTCGATGTGGTGCTGGCGCCGGGCTTCATCGAGCATGTCGAGAAGATGGCGAATTATCTGCGCCAGCAACTCGCCAGTCTGGTGAGCGAGCATCCCACGGTGTTCGAGGATCTGCGCGGGCAGGGTTTGATGCTCGGCCTGAAAACGAAAATGCCGAACACCGAATTCATCGCCGCGTTGCGCGATCACGCTATGCTGGCGGTCGGCGCGGGCGACAATGTGGTGCGCCTGCTCCCGCCGCTGATCATCGAGGAAACGCAGGTGCGCGAAGCGATGGATGCGCTCAGCGCCACCGCGCGCGATTTCGAAGCCACCGCTAGCCCTCGCCCCCTTCAGGGGGAGAGGGTTGGGTGAGGGGGCGCTGGGCGTGAAGCACTGCACTCTCCGTCAAACACTCACCCAAGCTGCACCACCCCCTCACCCTAACCCTCTCCCCCGGAAGGGGAGAGGGAAGGAGATTTGATGAAACACTTCCTCGATCTTGCCGATATCGATTCCGATGCGCTCAAAGCCATCATCGCCGAAGCGCGCGACCGCAAGGCGAAGCGCGCCGGCCAGCCGCACGGCGAAGTCGATGCCGACGCGCCGCTGAAGGGCCGCGTGCTGGCGCTGATCTTCGACAAGCATTCCACGCGCACGCGCATCTCGTTCGATGTCGGCATGCGCCAGCTCGGCGGCACCACGCTGATGATGTCGGGCAGCGACATGCAGCTCGCGCGCGAAGAGACCACCGCCGACACCGCGCGCGTACTGTCGCGCTATGTCGATGCGGTGATGATCCGCCTGCTCGACCACGAGATGGTGAAGGATCTCGCCGCCAATGCCACCATTCCGGTGATCAATGGCCTGACCAAGCTGTCGCATCCCTGCCAGGTGATGGCCGATGTGATGACGTTCGAGGAGAAGCGCGGCCCCATCAAGGGCGCGACCGTGGCGTGGAGCGGCGACGCCAACAACGTGCTCACCTCGTGGGTGCATGCGGCGGCGCGCTTCCAGTTCAAGCTCAACGTGGCGACGCCAAAAGAGCTTGGCGTGCATGACGACGTGAAGGAATGGGCGACCGGCGCGGGCGCGCAAGTGCGCTTCGGCAGCGATGCGGAAGCCGCGGTGGCCGGCGCGCAATGCGTGGTGACGGACGCCTGGGTTTCGATGGGCGACGAGGACACCACCAAGCGCCACAACCTGCTCAAGGCCTATCAGGTGAACGACCGCCTGATGGCGCGCGCCGACAAGGACGCGGTCTTCATGCACTGCCTCCCCGCGCACCGCGGCCAGGAAGTCACCGACGCCGTGATCGACGGGCCGCAGAGCGCGGTGTTCGACGAAGCGGAGAACCGGCTGCATGCCCAGAAGGCGATATTAACGTGGTGTTTGCGGTAGGGTTTCGAACTATGGCTTTGAAAAGTTGTCCAAATCTTTGAGCAACTTCAAAAAGAATGGCGATATGTCGGCTTGATCCAAATGCGACACCAA
>DASXFK010000060.1:0-11805 GCA_036489635.1 Rhizomicrobium sp.
TTGCCGGTGCCCGGCTCGCCCTTGATGAGCAGCGGGCGCTCCAGCGCGATGGCCGCGTTCACGGCGATGCGCAGATCCTCGGTTGCCACATATTTGTCGGTGCCTTCGAAACGCTTTGCGGTCATTTTTCTCTCAATTTGGAAATAGCGGTATCGCCGAGGGTAGGGGCCGGCCGCGGCCTTCGCAAGTGCGCCTCAGGCTTCCCGCGTCATGCTGAGGTGCGCCTCCAAGCAGCGGGTGGCTCCCCAGCATGACGGCGCCTTCGCCAACCTGTAAAACAGGACCATGAAACAAATTTCTCCTGAAACTTTGCCGGCGTGGCTTTATCGCGACCGCGAAGTTTACGAAACGGAACGTCGCAATATCTTCGGCCGCGCGTGGCTGCTGATTGCGCATGAGAGCCAGCTCCCCAACCCCGGCGAATATGTGGCGGCGAGCGTGGCGGGCTACCCGCTGATCGCAGTGCGCGGAGCCGCGGGCGACGTGCGCGCGTTCCATAACGTCTGCCGCCATCGCGCGGGGCCGCTCGCCGAGGACGGCCAGGGAAGATGCGATGGTCAGCTGGTCTGCCGCTATCATGGCTGGCGCTATGCGCTGGACGGCAGGCTCGCCAATGCGCGCGATTTTGGAGCAGCGGAAGGTTTCGATCCGCGCGATTACGCGCTGAAATCGGTGGCCTGCGAGACTTGGCGCGGTTTCGTGTTCGTGAATATGGACAAGGATGCCCAACCGCTGGCGAAATTCCTGGCGCCCCTCGATGCGCGCACCCGGCACCTGCCGCTGGAGACGTTCACCTTCAAACGCGGCATGACGCACGACATCGCTTGCAACTGGAAGGCCTATGTCGAGAATTATCTGGAGGGCTATCACATCCCGCTGGTGCATCCGTTCCTCAACGCCGCCGTGGATGCGAGCAAATATGAGGTCGATCTGTCGGCGCCGATTGTTTTCCATCAGGCGCCCCCGCGCGACGGATCGCTCGTGGACGGCTTGTGGGCCTGGGCGTGGCCATGCCTCGGCCTCAACGTCTACGCCGACGCCATTCTGATGGAGCGCATGTGGCCGCTGTCGGCGACGCACACGCGGCTCGATTATCTGTGTCTCTTCAAAGAAGGCGTCGAGCCCGCCGTGATGGAGCGCAATATCGCGGCCTGCGAAATCACCACCGGCGAGGACAAGAAAATCTGCGAAGCCGTGCAGCGCAATCTCGACGCCGGCATCTATGAAACCGGACGCCTGTCCCCCAAGCACGAGATCGGCGTGAGCTGGTTCCAGGGCGAAGTGAGAAGGGCGCTGAATTTGTGACTGCGATTTCTGCGGCTTAGGCCCGGCCTCTTTGAGAGTCTGGTGCAAGTGCCGTTTTGCGCGAGGCGCGCATGTCCAGCGCGCGAAAAGCCGTGAGTTTGTCGCGATATGGCAACGGCGTGGCCGCTATCGCTGCGGCCGGAATCGCTGGCTAACTCTTTGTCGAACTGCTTCGCCGCAAGCAGAGCGCGGCGATGGAATGCGTGGCGGAAAAGCCTCGGTGGCAAATTTTGCGACAGGTTTTGCGACAAATGCTGACGCTTGCGCGACGCGCGCGGGACGCGCACGCGCAAATCTCCCGTGCAGGGGGAATTTCGCATGACCGTCGCTCACATCTACACGGTGGCGTTCCAGGGCATCGAGGCGCGCGAGGTGGACGTGCAGGTCCATATCGGCGAAAGCGCCGCAGCCGGACAGAACAATTTCGCCATCGTCGGCCTCGCCGACAAAGCCGTTGCCGAAAGCCGCGAGCGGGTGCGCGCCGCGCTCTCCGCCATCGGATTGGCGCTGCCGTTCCAGCGCGTGACGGTCAATCTGGCGCCCGCCGATCTGCCCAAGGAAGGTAGTCATTACGATCTGCCCATCGCTTTGGGATTGCTCGCGGCGATGGGCGTGCTGCCGGCGAGCGAGATGGCCAATTATGTGGCGCTGGGCGAGTTGTCGCTCGATGCGCAGGTGACGGCGGTGGCGGGCGTGCTGCCGGCCGCGCTCGCGGCCTCGCAAGCGCGGCGCGGATTGATCTGCCCCGCCGCGTGCGGGCCGGAAGCGGCATGGGCCGGCGGCATCGAGATCGTGGCGACGCCTTCGCTCATCGCGCTGGTCAATCACATGAAGGGCGCGGCCGTGCTGAGCCCGCCTGTGGCCAAGATCGCCAACGATACGCCCAACGCACCGGATTTGCGCGACGTGAAGGGCCAGGAAACCGCCAAGCGCGCGCTCGAGATCGCAGCCGCCGGCGGACACAACCTGCTGATGATCGGGCCACCCGGCTCCGGCAAGTCGATGCTCGCCCAGCGCCTGCCCGGCTTGTTGCCGCCGCTGGACGCGCGCGAGGCGCTGGAGCTTTCGATGATCCAGTCGCTGGCGGGCGAATTGCGCGGCGGCGCGATCTCCAAAACGCGCCCGTTCCGCAATCCGCATCATTCCGCCTCGATGGCCGCGTTGGTCGGCGGCGGATTGCGCGTGCGCCCCGGCGAAGTCTCGCTGGCGCATCTGGGCGTGCTGTTCCTCGACGAATTGCCCGAGTTCCAACGGCAGGTTCTGGATTCGCTCAGGCAACCCGTCGAATCCGGCGAAGCGATCGTGGCACGCGCCAATGCGCATGTGCGCTATCCGGCGCGCTTTCAGCTCGTCGCCGCGATGAACCCATGCCGCTGCGGCCAACTCGCCGATCCGGCGCAAGCTTGCGGGCGCGCACCCAAATGCGGCGCCGATTATCAGGCGCGCATCTCCGGGCCGCTGCTCGACCGCATCGACATCCATGTCGAAGTGGCGAGCGTCTCGGCGCAGGACCTTGCGTTGCCGCCGCCAGCGGAAGGCAGCGCTGCGGTTTCGCTGCGCGTCGCCAAAGCGCGCGACATTCAGAGAAAGCGGTTTGAAGCCCACGCTGTCCGCACCAATGCGGAAGCCGAAGGCGAATTGCTGGATGAGGTGGCGACTCCGGAAGCTGCGGGCAGAAAACTTCTCGCCGAAGCTGCCGATGCGATGCGGCTGACGGCGCGCGGTTATCATCGCGTGCTGCGCGTGGCGCGCACCATCGCCGATCTGGCCGGCGCCGCAGGCGTCGCGCGCGCCCATGTCGCCGAGGCGCTCGCCTACCGCCGCGCAGGGGTGCTGCATTAACCGGCGGATTTAACAATTGGAACTTTCGCGCAGGCTCGCCCGTTTGATTTGGCGGAGCGTGCCTTCGGGAGAACCTTATGCGTGGGACGGCGATGTTGGGCGTGGTGCTGATCGTGCTCGGCATCGGCGGGCTGCTGTTCAGCCATTTCAGCTATAGCGATACCAAGCGCGTGTTCGACGCAGGACCCATCCACGTCAACAAGCAGGAAGAGCATCACGTTTCGATTCCCCTCATCGGGAGCATCGTTGTGCTGGTTGGCGGCATCGCGCTGGTGATCGCAGGACGCCGCCCGTCATGAACAACACAGCGCCCGCGCGCAGGGACGGCCGCGAGAAAGCCGAAAGCCTGTCGGGATTCGCGCGCCTGGCGAGCGCCACGGCGCACACCAGCGGCAAACCGGGCACCTTCGCGCTATGCTGCCTTGTGGTGATCGTGTGGGCGGTTTCCGGACCGATCTTCCACTATTCCGACACCTGGCAGCTCGTGATCAACACCGGCACCACCATCGTGACATTCCTCATGGTGTTCCTGATTCAGAACACGCAGAATCGCGACGGCGCCGCGCTTCAGGCCAAGCTCGACGAACTGATCCGCGTCACCAAGGAAGCGCGCAACGATTACGTCGGCATCGAGAAAAAGTCGGAGGACAAGATCGAAGAGTTGCGCGAGGACTGCACGACGGAAGCCGGCGCGCCTAGCTCGTCCTGATCGCGCGTCCCAGCCACCAGGCGATGGCAAGCCCGGCCACGAACGCGCCCACGATATCGACGATGAATTGCGCCAACATGTAATTCGCAGGGAAGCCGTACCAGACGTGATACGAGAAGTTCGTCATCAAGGTGCCGCTGACACCGATGGCGGTGACAACAGCCACGCGCCCGAAATAGGTCGCGACCGCGACCAGCGACACGATCCACGCCGCGATCAGCGCCTGGATGAACTCCTTGACGAATTCCGCCGCCAGCAGCGGGCCCATGCTGCCGTTTCGGCTGTTCGCCGGATGATAGATCATGATCCCCGAGGGATTGGTCTTCATCAGCGCCATGGATTTGCCCATCGCGTTCGGATCCTTGGGATCGACCCAGGGATAGATATAAAGCCCGGCGTGGTCGCCGATCGACGACTGCATCGCCGACAGCACCGGCGCTTCGTTGGGAATCTGTTTGAAGCCGGCGGTCGCAAGCGGCGTCGCCACATGCGCGATGGATGTCCAGATGAACATGGCGATGGCGCCAAGAAGTCCGGCGACGAAGATGCGCATCCTGTGCCCCGCTGTGATGCGCAAGCAGACTAGCCGAGTTGCATTCCGCTGGCCAGCAGCGTGGCGCGCGCCTAGCCAAACCGGCCCGTGATGTAGTCTTCCGTGCGCTTGTTTTTCGGCGCGGTGAAAAGCTGTTCGGTCGCGCCGAATTCCACCAGCTCGCCCAAAAACATGAAGCCCGCATGATCCGACGTGCGCGAGGCCTGCTGCATGTTGTGGGTGACGATGACGATGGTGTATTCGCTCGCCAGCTCGTCGATCAGCTCTTCGATCTTCGCCGTCGAAATCGGATCGAGCGCCGAGCACGGCTCGTCGAGCAGGATCACTTCGGGCTTGGTCGCCACGGTGCGCGCGATGCACAGACGCTGCTGCTGGCCGCCCGAAAGGCTGAGGCCCGATTCCTGAAGCTTGTCCTTCACCTCGTCCCAAAGCGCGGCGCGTTGCAGCGCATGTTCGACGCGGCCGTCGAGTTCGGTCTTCGGCACACGGTCGTAGAGCTTAATGCCGAACGCGATGTTGTCGTAGATCGTCATCGGAAACGGCGTCGGCTTCTGGAATACCATGCCGACCTTGGCGCGCAGCAGATTGAGATCCTGTTTGGCGGCCAGGATATTCTCGCCGTCGAAGATCACTTCGCCTTGGGCGCGCTGGTTGGGATAGAGCTCGTAGATGCGGTTCAGCACGCGCAGCAGCGTGGACTTGCCGCAGCCGGACGGCCCGATGAACGCCGTCACCTTGCGGTCGTAGAGCGGCAGGCTGATGTTCTTCAGCGCCTGGTTCGTGCCGTAATAGAATGACAGATCGCGGATATCGATTCGCACCTTCCGCGCGATGTCCACCAACGCATTCATCCTCAACTCCGCTTCGATTCGAACAGACGCGCGACAATGGAAAGCGTGAGCACCGCTGCGGTGATGAGCAGCGCGCCCGCCCATGCCAGAAGGTGCCAATCGTCATAAGGCGAAAGCGCGAACTGGAAGATCACCACGGGCAGGCTTGCCATCGGTGCGTTGAGATCGCTGGACCAGAACTGATTGTTCAGCGCGGTAAAAAGAAGCGGCGCGGTTTCGCCGGAAATGCGCGCCACCGCCAGCAGCACGCCGGTCATGATTCCGGCCTGCACCGCACGCCATGTCACCGCGCGGATCGCAATGCTGCGCGGCGCCCCGATGGAGGCGGCCGCTTCGCGCAAGGTGTTGGGCACCAGGCGCAGCATGTTCTCGGTGGTGCGCGCGACCACCGGGATGACAATGACGGCCAGCGCCGCCGCGCCCGCCCAGGCCGAGAAATGGTGCATCCGCGCCACCATCAACTCGTAGATGAACAGACCGATCAAAATGGAAGGCGCCGACAAGAGAATGTCGTTGGTGAAGCGCACGAAGAACGCGAACCAGGTGTGGCGGCCGTATTCGGCAAGATAAGTGCCCGCCAGGATGCCGATGGGCGTTCCGATCGCCACCGCGATGGCGCTCATCGCCACGCTGCCGAAGATGGCGTTGGCAAGACCGCCGGCCGAGCCCGGTGCCGGGGTGTTCGTCAGAAAAACAACCGGCGTGAGTCCTGGCAGCCCTTTGGCCAACAGCGTTGCGAGAATAAGGCCGAGCGCGCAAAGCCCGATGGCGGCGGCGCCGGTGGCCAGCGCCAGAAAAATCCGGTTGACGATGCGGCGGCGAAGAGAAGGGCCTGGGCTCATGCCGTGCTGCCTCCGGCGCGGCGTTCGAGGCTGTAGAGCATGAATTGCGCGAGCGCCAAAACGACGAATGTTATGCCGAAAAGGATCAGGCCGATGGCGAAGAGCGAAGAGACGTAAAGCGGACCCAAGGCTTCGGTGAACTCGTTCGCAATCGTCGCGGAAATCGTCGTCGCCACCGAAAACAGCGAGGCGTGGACATGGTGCGCGTTGCCGATCACGAAGGTCACCGCCATGGTTTCGCCCAGCGCGCGCCCCAGCGCCAGCATCCCGCCGCCGACGACTCCGGAGCGGGAGAACGGCAGCACGATCCGCCACATCACTTCCCAGGTCGTGCAGCCGATGCCGTAAGCCGCTTCCTTTTGCATGATGGGCACGGTCTGGAACACGTCGCGGCTCACGGCTGCGATGAAGGGCAGGATCATGATCGAAAGGATCAGCGACGCGGTGAAGATGCCGATGCCGTAGGGCGGCCCCGCGAACAGATCCTGCAGCACCGGGATGTTGGCGAAGAAGTCGATCAATCCGGGCTGGATGTTCTGCTGGAAAAAGGGTGCGAACACGAACAGGCCCCAGACGCCGTAAATGATGGAGGGAATGCCCGCCAGCAATTCGATGGCGATGCCGATCGGGCGCTTGAGTGCGCGCGGACATATCTCGGTGAGGAAAATCGCGATGCCGATGCCCAGCGGCACCGCGAGCAGCATGGCCAGCACCGACGTCACCACGGTGCCGTAAACGGGCGCCAGGGCGCCGAACTTCTCGGTCACCGGATTCCATGCGGCGCTGGTGAAAAAGCCCCAGCCAAAGGCGCGAAACGCCGGCAAGGCGCCGCTGACGAGCGCAACCATGATGCCGGCGAAGAGGACGACGACGAAGCCCGCCGCGCCGCGCGTCAACAGCCGGAAACGCACGTCGCTGCGGCTAAGACGCCTCAGCGCTTTCGCGCGCGCGCTGTCTGCATATTGCGCGGTCAAAGGCAGATCGGCCATTACCCCACATCCTTATGAGAGGAAATCGCAGGGCCGTCATGGCGCTGCGACCCTACGCGCTGCGGTCAGGGAACCGCCGCGGCCTCGATGCTGTCATGCCAGCTTTTGAAGATGGCTTCCTTCGTCGCCTGGGGCAGCGGCACATAGTCCACGCTCCTGGCGATCGCGTCGCCGTTCTCGAATGCCCATTTGAAGAAGCCCAGCGCCTCTTTCTCGGTCGCCGCATTGTCCGGCTTCTTGTAGACCAGGATGAAGGTCGCGCCGGCCACCGGCCACGACTGCGCGCCGGGCTGGTTGGTGAGCATCAGATTGAAGCCGACCGCGTGACTCCAATCCGCTTTCGCCGATGCGGCCTGGAATGCCGCCGCCGTCGGCGCAACCGTGGCGCCGTCGCGATTGATCATGCGCGTGAAGGTGAGGTTGTTCTGCTTGACGTAGGCGTATTCGACATAACCGATGGCGCCCACCGTCTGGCGCACGCTGCCGGCAACGCCTTCATTGCCTTTTCCGCCGATGCCGACCGGCCAATCGACGGCCGTGGCGGCGCCGACCTGGCTCGCCCACTGCGGGCTGACCTTGGACAGATAATTCGCCCAGATATACGTCGTGCCCGATCCGTCGGAACGATGCACCACGGCGATGGCCGTCGCGGGCAGATTCACCGAAGCGTTGAGCTTCCTGATCGCCGGGTCGTTCCACATCGTGATCTTGCCCAGATAGATCTGCGCCAGCGTCGGGCCATCGAGCACAAGCGCGCCCGGCTTGATGCCCGGCAGATTGACCACGGGGATCACGCCGCCGATGCAGGTGGGGAATTGCGCAAAGCCGGCGGCCTCCAGCGCGCCCGCGTTCAGCGGCATATCGGAGGCGCCGAATTGCACCGTCTTGGCCTTGATCTGCGCGATGCCGCCGCCGGAACCGATGGACTGATAGTTCAATCCGATGCCGCTCTTGGCTTTATAGGCCTCCGCCCATTTGGCGTAGATGGGATAGGCGAAGGTCGAGCCCGCGCCCGTCACCTCGGACGCGGCCGCTATCGTGGCTGCGCAGGCGAATGCCACGCCGACTGCAAGCCCGACGGCACGTTGCAGGATGGATATCATGGAAATTCCTTATCGTTCGCGGGCCGAGACCGTCCTGGAACACCCTCGCGACGCCAGCCCTGGCGGGATAGGCGTCTGTTTGCGTTTAACCTGCATCACAGTTTTGCGAAGCTTTCGTGACGCGGGGCTGGCCGCTGCCCATTAACCTTTCGCAAACCCCCCGCTTAAGGCTTTCTCAAGGGGCCACAAGGTTAAGTTGGGGCTGGATCGGGGGAGGTGTAGCCGGGTGCTTGCGCGTATTGGAAAATTCGCGTTCGGAATGGGCGTTCTCGCCGCCGGCGCCGCTGCGCTTCACGACATTTTCGAGCATGGCCATCTGACGTTCCTGTCGCCTTATGTTTTGGGCGCATTGGGCTTGATCGGCATTGTCCTGTTATTCTGCGAAGTGGTCATCGCACGCGCCCGCGCGCGGGCCTCGGCGCAGAGCGAAACCGAATCGCGCACGCTGACGGCGAAGCTGGAAGACTCGCTCGCCACCGTCTCGGCGATGAACGCGCGGCTGCATGAAGGCGAGGCGCGTTACAAAGGCCTCGTCGATAGCCAGGGCGACGCCATCTTCCGCCGCTTGCCGGACAGCCGCCTGACCTATGCCAACGATTCCTTTTTCCGCCTGTTCGGATTGCAGCCGGCGCAAACCATCGGCCACGCTTTCGCGCCCGAGCTTCATCCCGACAGTCATGGCTCGATGTTCGGCGCCTTCGCGGGCCTCGAAACCGGCAAAGCACGCGTCAAATACGACCAGCATTTGCGCACCGCCTATGGCTGGCGCTGGATCGCCTGGGAGGATTACGCCGTGCGCAATGCGAGCGGCGGGCTGATCGAAGTGCAAAGCGTCGGCCGCGACATCACCGAGCGCAAGGCGCTGGAAGATGCGCTGACCGAAGCGCGCGACAAGGCGGAAGCCGCGAGCCGCGCCAAATCCGGCTTCCTCGCCACCATGAGCCACGAAATCCGCACGCCGATGAACGGCGTGCTCGGCATGGTGCGCCTGCTGCTGGAATCCGGCGTCGCGCCCGAGCAGCGCACCTATGCCGAGGCGATCAAGCAATCGGGCGAATCGCTCCTGGCGCTGATCGAGGACATCCTGGATTTCTCCAAGATCGAATCCGGCACGATGACTCTGGAGGAAGACGAAGTCGATCTTCGCGCCGTCGTCGAAGGTGTCGTCGAACTCTTGACGCCGCGCGCCCATGCCAAGGGCATCGAAGTGGTTTCCGTCATCGCGCCGGACGCGCCGCAGATCATCCGCGCCGATGCGCTGCGCTTGCGCCAGATCTTCATCAATCTCGTCGGCAACGCGGTCAAGTTCACCGAGCGCGGCGGCGTGCGCATCGACGCGCTGGTCACCGAACAGCGCGGACGGCACGTGCTGCGCTTCGAAGTGCGCGACACCGGCGTCGGCGTGCCGGCCGAAAAGCGCGCCGACATCTTCAAGGAATTCGTCCAGGCCGATTCCAGCCACGCGCGCAAGTTCGGCGGATCGGGCCTTGGGCTGGCGATCTGCAAGAAGCTCGTCAATGCGATGGACGGCGAAATCGGCGTGGACGCCGCGCGCGGCGGCGGTAGTGTGTTCTGGTTCACCATTCCGGCCATCGTGGTGCGCGAAGCCACGCCCGCCGAAGCATTCTGCCTGGCCAATTCCCGGCTCGCGATCGTCACCCGCAACACGGTGCTGCGCGAAGCCCTGACGGCGCAAATCCGCGCCGCGTCCGGCGAAGTGGCGCCGCTGGTGTCCGGCGAAATGGGCAATGGGCGCGAGCTGAGTGCGGTGCTGATCGACGCCGGCACCGGCGATCTGCCCGAGTTGCCCGCCTGGCCCGACGGCAAGCTGCGCTCCATCGTGCTGCTGACCCCCGGCGCGCGCAGCAAGCTGCCAGAACTCAAGGCGCTCGGATTCTCCGCCTATCTGGTCAAGCCGGTGCGCCAGGCCTCGCTGGCCGAACGCCTGCTGGCCCAACCCGGCATGACGCATGTGGTGGCCGGATCGCAGCGGCATGGCGATTTCTCGCAAAGCCGGCCGCCTGAAACGCCGCGCCGCAGACCGGCGGCCGGCTACAAAATTCTCCTCGCCGAGGACAATCCGATCAACGCCATGCTGACGCGCGAGCTGTTGAAGCGGCGCGGCCATAGCGTCAGCGAAGTGACGTCCGGCGATGCGGCAGTGGCCGCGGTGACGCGCGAGCGTTTCGACCTGGTGCTGAGCGACATCCACATGCCCGGCCTCGACGGCGTGGAAGCGGCCCGGCGAATCCGCGCCGAGGAGCGCATGATGTCGCGGCCGCGCGTGCCGATCGTGGCGCTGACCGCCGACGCCGAAGAGAATGTCCGGCAGGCTTGCCAGGAGGCGGGCATGGATGGTTTTCTCACCAAGCCGATCGATCCCGCCGAGCTTGATTCGATGTTCGCCAAGATCTTCGCCGGAGACACCCCCGCCCGCTCGGCCGCATGACGGCGGCGTCTGCGCACAAGCACAGCTTCGCCGACTATCTGCGCCGCAAAACGCTCATCATGCTCGCGCTGGGATTTTCCTCGGGCCTTCCGTTTCTGCTCGTCGGCAACACCTTCGGCTATTGGCTGCGCGACGGCGGCACATCGCTCAAAGCCATCGGCTTTCTGTCCTGGGTCGGCATCGCCTATTCGCTGAAATTCCTCTGGGCGCCGATTCTGGACCGCGTCGATGTACCCGGATTCGCCCGCCTCGGCCATCGCCGCGGCTGGATGCTGCTGGCGCAATTGTGCGTTTGCGCGGCGCTGATGGCGATGGGTGCGGCGGGGATCGCGCACGGACTTGTCCTGTTGGGCGCGCTCGCATTGGTGGCGGCGTTTTCGTCGTCCACCCAGGACACCGCCATCGATGCCTGGCGGATCGAGATCGCGGATGACAACGAGGAGCTCGGCCTTCTCACCTCCGCCTACCAGCTCGGCTATCGCACGGCGATGCTGGCGACGGATGCGCTGATCCTTGTGATCGCCGAGCATCTGAGCTGGCCGATTGCCTATGTGCTCTACGGCCTGGCGATGATTGTCGGCATCGCGGCCACCCTGTTCGCGCAAGAACCCCAGCGGGCCGATGCCGTTGTGGAAAGCAAGATCGCGAGCGCACCGCTGTGGACGCCGCGCGGTTTCGCGGATGCGGTGATCGGGCCGTTTCTCGCCTTCTTCAAGAAGTTCGGCGCCTTCGCGATTTTGATGCTGGTTGCGATCAGCCTGTTTCAGCTTCCCAATTTCGTCATGGGGCCAATGGCCAATCCGCTTTATCACGACATCGGCCTGTCCAAGGACATGGTTGCCGCGGTGCGCGGTTCGGTCGGATTGGTCGCGGTGTTTCTGGGAATCGCCGCCGGCGGTTTCGTCTGCGCCCGGCTCGATCCGCGCGTGGCACTTATCGCAGGGGGCGCAATGCAAATCATCGGCACAGCAATCTATGCCGTGCTCCCCTATTCGCACGGGCTTGGCACGTTTGCGGCCGTCATGGCGCTGGACAATTTTGGCATCGCCATGGCGGGCGTCACGCTGGTGACTTACATGTCGAGCCTGACGAGCCTGGGCTACACCGCCACGCAATATGCGCTGCTCACCTCGACCTATGCGTGGGCGGGAAAAATCCTCAA
>DASXFK010000066.1:0-16617 GCA_036489635.1 Rhizomicrobium sp.
AGCCCCGACGTATCGCCCGCGAGCGTGAGCTTGACGGTCTCATCGCGGCAATCGCGGCTGACGCAGAGCAGTCGTGTCGCGCCGGACCAATCGGGCGGCACCACGAGATGCTGTCCGCGCAGATCGATGCCGCGCAGCTTCGCCGCTTTCGGAATGTAGAGGGTCATGCCGTCGGTATTGGCCGAACCGTGCAGCGTGAGCGTCACGAAACGCACCGCGCTCGATTTTTCGGTCTTCACAACGGTCGCAGTCGGCAAGGTGAAGCCTTGCGCGCTCGCCGACACAGTGTAGCCGTCGCCCATGCCGAGCCCGGGATAGGCGTCGTTGTCGAGTTTGAATCCACCTGCGTTTTGCAACGCCTCGGGCAGCGGCTCGGCGGATTTGGCTTTCCACGCGGTGTTCGCGATCCAGTGCGAACCATTGTCGTTCTGGAAGTAGATGAGGTCGATGCGCCGCGGGGACTCCTTGCTGTAGGCCGGCATGAAGCAGGCAACGATCAATCCGACCAGCGCGATCGCGTCGAAAATGAAGACGCTTATCGAATGCTTTTCGCGCGACACCAGCAGCGGAACCACTGTCATCATCGCGAACGCCGCAGGGATCGTGAACAGCGGATGCAACTGCAGGCCCATCAGCGTTTCGCCGCTGCCGATCAGAGCGATCCACACGATCATCGCGCCGAGCGCGGAAACAAACAGTGCGATCTGCCCCCAAGTTCCGGTCCATCCGCCCGGCGCGCGCGCGGTGGCAAGCAGCAGCACGGCGGCAATCAATGAGGGGAACACGAAATAGGGACTAAGGCCCGGCAATGTCGCGGCCACAACGATGCCAAGACCGCTCATCCACAGCCACGCGCTCGCCGCCGCGCCGCGCACCGTCACCATGCGCGAGACCAGCATGGTGATCGTCCACACCCCCGCGGCCAGCGCGATGCGCATCGGCGCGGGATAGGCATACGTCGGATCGGGCATGCCGGTGATCAAGCGCACGATGATCGCGAAGCCGAAGCCGAGTGCGATGGCGCCGAACAGCAGCGCCAGCGGCATCAGCGCCGCGAGCCATGTCGAGCCCTCCGCCTCGGCGGGTGCCAGTAACGTGGCAACCAGCAGCACGATGAACACGGCGATCGCCAGCGGCAACGCCCAGCTCGATGCAATGCGCGGCAACGCCACGCCCAGCACGCTCATATAAACGTCGTTGCCGCCTTTCAGCGCGGCATAATCCGTCTGCTCCAGTCCGCTCACCACGCCTAGCAGATTGTCGCCGTGCATCTGCAATGTCGCGGGATCGAGATTGCGCCGCAGATCGAACGGCGAATGGTAGTAGCGCACGTTATCGGCGAAGGCGAAATTGAACGACGGGAAACCGTCGCGGATGAACAGGGTCAGGTCGGTATCGTTCGGAAGATATTTGTAGATTTCCGCGTAAAGCGAACTCGTGGCCAGCGTGGGCACATGGGCGGCGTAGAGGTCGATCAGCCTGCCGTCGCCGGGCGATGTCTGGAACAGCAGGCTCGGCCCTTTGGTGCCGCGCGCCTCCACATTGACCACCGCGCCCACGCGCGCCTTCAGCGCGGCGTTCTGCAGAAATGCGTTCGCACCGAGCAATCCGGCTTCCTCGCCATCGGTGATCAGCGCAATGACGGGATGCAGGCTCTTCGCGTTCGCCGCTTTGAGCGCACGCGTGGTTTCCAGAACGGTGGCGACACCGCTCTCGTCATCCGATGCGCCAGGGCCGGCGGGCACGGAATCGTAATGCGCCATCATCACGATCGCTTTGCCCTGCCCCGGCACCACTTCGGCAACAATGTCGATCACCGTGGCGCAGGCGACGTAGCCGAAGCCGCGCCACGCGTTGCAGGTGAAAGCCTGATAGGTGCGCGCGGGCACGCCAAGCGCTGCAAACTCTTTGAGGATGCGGCCGCGCACCGCGGCGTTCTCCGCGCTCGAAACCGGATGCGGCTTTTCGGGACCGAGCACGCGGCCCAGCGTGTCGTCGGCGCGCGCGGAGGAGAACGCAGTCGCCGGCGCAGAGGCGTCGACCGTCTTGTGCGGCGTACTGGCATAGCCGCAGAGCCACCACACGCCCACGGCGACCAGCGCCAGAATCCACACCCGCCATGCACCGCTCATCGCATCCCCCCACGCCCGACTCTCGCAAACATATCAAAAAGCGCGTGGCAGATTTGCCGGTTTTCCGCCAAAACAAAAGTTCCGCATCTCTGACCTTGACACTCAGGTTTTTCTACCTATGTTTGGAGGGACATGGAATCGGTCGCCGATCCGGGCTGGCCGAGCGGGCGCTCAACATGCGCCCCACATCAGGAGCGTATGATAAGCAGTGAAACGTCTGCCGGCGCGCAAGCCGGCCAAGTTGAAGTAAGCCTTACGGACACTTCCGCCCCCTCCGAAACGCCCAGGTTCGACCAACTCGGTCTTTCGGAACCCATCCTGAAGGCTGTCGCCGAAAGCGGCTATACGACGCCCACGCCGATTCAGGCGCAGGGTATCCCGCACGTTCTGCAACGCAGGGACGTGATCGGCATCGCGCAGACCGGCACCGGCAAGACCGCCTCGTTCACGCTGCCGATGATCGAGCTGTTGTCGCGCGGCCGCGCCAAGGCGCGCATGCCCCGCTCGCTCATCCTCGAGCCGACGCGCGAACTCGCGGCGCAGGTGGCCGAGAGCTTCGAGAAGTACGGCAAGTACAACAAGCTATCGATGGCGCTGTTGATCGGCGGCGTATCGTTCGACGAACAGGATCGCAAGCTCGACCGCGGCGTCGATGTGCTGATCGCCACGCCGGGCCGCCTGCTCGATCAGTTCGGCCGCGGCAAGCTGATGCTTTCGCAGGTCAACATCCTCGTTATCGACGAAGCCGACCGCATGCTCGACATGGGCTTCATCCCGGACGTGGAAGATATCTGCAAGAAGCTGCCCTTCACGCGCCAGACGTTGTTCTATTCCGCGACCATGCCGCCGGAAATCCAGCGGCTGACGGGCCAGTTCCTGCACAATCCGGTGCGCGTCGAAGTCTCGCGGCCCGCCACGACAGCCACGAACATCACCCAGGAAATCATCGACGTTCCGAACAACGAATGGGCCAAGCGCGAAGCCTTGCGCCGCCTGATCCGCGAAGCGGGCGAGATCACCAACGCTATCGTGTTCTGCAACCGCAAGCGCGACGTGGATGTGGTGGCGAAGTCGCTCACCAAGCACGGCTTCAATGCCTCGCCGCTGCATGGCGATCTGGATCAATCCATGCGCACGCGCACGCTCGACGGTTTCCGCAGCGGCGCGATCCAGATTCTCGTCGCCAGCGACGTGGCGGCGCGCGGGCTGGATATTCCGGCCGTGAGCCACATCTTCAATTTCGACGTGCCCTTCCATGCCGACGATTACGTTCACCGCATCGGCCGCACCGGCCGCGCGGGCCGCAGCGGTCAGGCGTTCATGCTGGCGTCGTCGAAGGATTTCAAATGCGTTGAAGCCATCGAGAAACTGACGGGCGGAAAAATCCCGCATCGCACGATGGATGGCCTGGCCGAAGCGGTACAGGATCGCCCGCGTGAAGACCGCAATCACAGCCGCGACCGCAATCGCCGCGGCGGCGGGCCAAAGCGCGATCATCACCGCAATGTGCCGCATCACGGCCATCACGCGAGCATGGAGCCCGCACCCGCCGAAGCCGCTGCACCCGCGCCGCAGCCCGTGGCCGCTGCTCCGCAACCTCCGAAGACGCAGCCCGCGCCGCAACAGCACCGCCAAGCGCGCCAGGATCACCGTCAAAAAAATCCGCAGCATAACAAGCCGCAGCAACAGCACCGCCAACCGCAACAATCGGCGGAGCCCAGGAAACCGGACGCGCATCAGCTCCCGGCGTTCCTGCTGCGCCCTGTCAATCTGCCGAAAGCCGCGCCAAAAAAGCCAAAGGCCGACGCGGACGTTTAGGCTGCCAGAGGGTGGACTTCCTTCGCCAGACGGCCAGACAATTCGTCTCGCGCCACTTCCAGCTCGTAGCGGCTTTGGAGATTCAGCCAGAATTCGGATTCCATGCCGAAGAAGCGGCCTAGGCGCAGCGCTGTATCAGCCGTGATCGCGCGCCGCCCCAACACGATCTCGTTAATGCGTCGCGCCGGAACGCTCATCGCCTTTGCCAGCCGATATTGGCTGATTTTCATCGGCTCCAGAAAGTCTTTCAACAGAATCTCGCCTGGATGAATCGGAGTAAGTTTTTTCGGCATCTCAGGTCCTTCAGTGATAATCAACGATCTGCACGTCCCAAGCGTTTCCGCTTTCCCAATGAAAACACAGGCGCCACTGGTCATTGATGCGGATCGAATGAAATCCCTTCCATTGTCCTTTTAGTGTTTCAAGCCGATTTGCCGGCGGCACATTCATGGTGTCGAGCCGCGTGGCTGCGTCCAGCTGCAGAAGCTTGCGTAGCCCGACCCTCTGCAAATCAGGACCGAACCGTTTGGTGGGCGTCCGTACAAACAATGCAGCTGTATGCCGGCAGGCGAAGCTCCTGATCACGATCATAACCTATCGCGTTATTATAGTAACGTCAATGGTTATTATCTCTTGATCGAGCCTGCCAGCATTTTGCTGATCTTCTCGCCGTAAGGCGGGCGCATCATCGCGGTGACATCCATCTTCGCCTGCTGGAACACCGCCTTCGCGTGGCTGAAGGTGCGGAAGCCGTCGATGCCGTGATAGGCGCCCATGCCCGACGGGCCGACGCCGCCGAACGGCAGGTCTTCCATCGACACATGCATCACCACATCGTTCACCGACACGCCGCCGGAGGTGGTGCGCGTCAGCACCTTCTCCTGCTCCGCAGAATCCGCGCCGAAGTAATAAAGCCCGAGCGGACGGTCATGCGCGTTCACGTAACCGATCGCCTCGTCCACCGTGTCGTAGGTCTTCACGGGCAATAGCGGCCCGAAGATTTCGTCCTTCATGATCTGCATATCGTCCGTCGGATTGAGCACGATGGTCGGCGGAATCTTGTGGAACGGCTGCTGGGAGAAATTCTCCTTCGCCGGATTCATCTCCACGATCTCCGCGCCCTTGGATCGTGCGTCGTCGAGATAGCCTTGCAGGCGGTCGTAATGGCGCTGGTTGATGACGGAGGTGTAATCCGGGTTGTCCTTCAAGGTGGGAAACATCGTGCTGACCGCTTCGCTCGCGGCGGCCACGAAATCCCGCGCTTTGTTCTTCGGGACATAGACGTAATCCGGCGCCAGGCAGATTTGCCCGGCGTTCAAGGTCTTGCCCATCATCACGCGATTGGCGGTGAGTTTCATGTCCGCGCTTTCGCCCACGATCACCGGCGATTTGCCACCCAGTTCCAGCGTCGTGGGCACAAGATTTTCCGCCGCCGCGCGCATCACATGATAGGCAATGCTCGTTGCCCCCGTGAAAAGCAGGTGGTCGAAAGGCAGCTTCGAGAATGCGCCGCCGACATCGGGGCCGCCCGTGAACACGGCCACTTCCGTTTCGTCGTACGCCGACTTGAAAAGGCGCTCCATCAGCTCCGAGCAGCGCGGCGTGAATTCCGACGGCTTGATCATCACGCGATTTCCCGCCGCGAAGATTCCCGCCAGCGGCGTAAACGTCAGATTGAACGGGAAATTCCACGGGCTAATCACGCCCACGGTGCCCTTCGGCTGAAACTCCACATAGGCGCGCGCGCCGAACAGACCCAGCATCGCCGGTTCTACCTTGCGCTTCTCGCGTTTCATCCAGCTCTTGAGGTGCGCCTTCGCGTGCTTCAGCGGCGCGATAGAGCCAGACACGTCCGTCAGCAACGAAGCGTGGACCGAGCGATGCCCGAAATCCTCGCGCAGCGCGTCGGCAATCGCATCCTTGTGTCCGACCAACAAACCGATGGCGCGGTCAATCCAGTCGATGCGTTTCTCGGCGCTCGGCGGGCCGTATTTTATCTGCGCGGCTTTCTGTGCCTGAAGCACAGCTTTCATTCGCTGTTCCGCATCCGGCACGATTGCGGTGGAGACTTGCGATGGTCTTGCGTCTGCGGTGTTCATTGCTTTTCCTCCCGGCCGGCCGGGCGGGCCGCCCCAACAGCTTTTGTCAAATAGAGCAGCCATTTGGGGCCGCTTCAATGGCGCGCGCTTAAGACATTATTACCCGCCGGTCTGGCATCATCGGGCTTACGCGGGGTCATCCGCCTGTCCGGGGAATGTCAGTGACGCGTTACGACAGCGCCAACGCCTATGCCAAAGCCGCGCTTACCCTCATGGCGGAGCGCAATGTCATACCCTCGCCCGATAATTTCGAGCTGTTCTACAGCTATGCGGCCGGCGGCAATCCGGCGGCGACGCGAATCATGGGCGACCTCATCGCGGCGCGGGCGAAGTTCACGCCGGAAATTCTGGCCGATCTGCGCAATCGCTTCTTCCACACCGGGCACGCGCAGGAAGCCGCGGAACAGATCAGCGGCAACGTGCTTGGCGCCATGGATCTCGCGCTCGGCACCTTGCAGGCCGCGGGGCGCCACACGCTGGCTTACGGCAAGACGTTGTCCGACGCGAGCGGCGAACTCGTCACCGATCAGTCGCCGGACGATCTGCGCAAGCTTGTGGATGGCCTTCTCGCCGCCACGCACAGCATGGAAGACCGCACCAAGGAATTGGAAGGCGAACTGCAACGCTCCTCGCATGAAGTCAGCGAACTCAAGACCAAGCTCGACAGCGTGCGCAAAGAAAGTCTTACCGATCCGCTCACCGGCATCGCCAACCGCAAGGCGCTCGACATCGAACTTGCGCAAGCCATCGAACAGGCGCGTGAGGACGGCGAGCCGCTTTGCGTTCTGATGTGCGATATCGATCACTTCAAGAAATTCAACGACACCTGGGGCCACCAGACCGGCGACCAGGTGCTGCGTCTCGTGGCGCATTGCCTTTCGGAGAACGTCAAAGGCCGCGATACCGCCGCGCGTTATGGCGGCGAGGAGTTCGCGGTCATCCTGCGGCAAACGCCGCTGGCGGCGGCTGTTAATCTTGCCAACCAGATCCGCACCAATGTGGAAAGCAAGAAGCTGATGAAGAAGTCCACCGGCGACGTTCTGGGCACGATCACCATATCGGGCGGCGCCGCCGAGCTTCGCCCGGATGACGCAGCGGCAACGCTGCTGCACCGTGCCGACGAATGTCTCTATGCGGCGAAAAACAGCGGCCGCAACTGCATCGTCGATCAGGACCATACAGTCTGCGAACCGCAAGCCGCCGCCTGACTTTCCAATTTTCGCATTCCGCGCCTATGCTTCGCCCGACAGACATCGGGAGAACCCAATGCGCAAGGATTTCGATCGCGCCTATCTGACGGCGCACGGCAATGTGGCGGTCATCACGCTCAATCATCCCGAAGCGTTGAACGCGGCGTCGATGAAGATGCTGAATGGATTGAGCCAGGCGTTCGCGCAGATCGAGAAGTCCGGGGACTTCCGCGCCGTGGTACTCACCGGCGAAGGCCGCGGCTTCTGCTCCGGCGCCAATCTCACGGAGATTCCCGAAGAGCGCGCGGCCACCGCGGGTGTCGGATCCGCGCTGGAGACGGCGTATCATCCGTTCCTGCGCAGGCTGCGCGATTCCAGATATCCCATTGTGACAGCGGTGAACGGCGTGGCCGCGGGCGTCGGCATGAGCATCGCGCTGATGGGCGATATCGTGCTCGCCGCGCGCTCGGCGTATTTCCTTCAGGCCTTCGCGCGCATCGGCCTGGTGCCGGATGGCGGGTCGACCTGGCTGTTGCCGCGCCTGATAGGCCTGGCGCGCGCCCGCGAGCTATCGCTGCTGGCCGAGAAGCTTCCCGCCGAGAAAGCGCTGGAATGGGGCCTCATCAATCAGGTGCATGACGACGCGGCGCTGATGGATGCCGCACTCAAGCTGGCGCAGCGACTGGCCGAAGGACCGCGCTCGCTGGGAATGATCCGCAAGCTTTATTGGGAGAGCCCGCACAATTCCTATGAGGTGCAGATCGACCGCGAGCGGGAAACGCAGATGAAGGCCGGCCAGACCAAGGACTTCATCGAAGGGGTCACCGCGTTTTCCCAGAAGCGCCCGGCCAAGTTCCAAGGCAATTAGCGCCCGCAGCATCGGTGAATAACGGAAAGGGGCGGCAATATTATGCCGCCCCGGCGCCAACCATGGAAATATCTCCATAGACCTCGCGGGGAGGTGACTTGCGCGTGCGGGCGAAAGTCTGCCCAATCCGGCCAAACAGGGGGTCGCCGCGAGCCACGCGGCACGGTTTCGCTCAATCTCAGGAGTTTCAATAATGCACGGCAGAATCATTGCGCTCGCGGGCTTGGCCTGCGCAGCGTCCGTCGCCACTTTGGCGTACGCCCAGACCGGTCACGCGCAATATGGCACATGGGGCATCGACACGGCCGCCATCGACAACAGCGTGAAGCCCGGCGACGACTTCTTCATGCACGTCAACGGCAATTGGTACAAAACCGCCGTCATTCCGCCTGACCGCTCTTCCACCGGCTCGTTCCTCGATCTGGCGATCCTCTCCGAGAAACGGATGAAGGAGATCGCCGCTTCGCTCGACGCCAAGCCCTACGATCAGCTCACCACCGAAGAGAAGAAGCTGCGCGATCTTTACGACGCGTTCATGGACCAGAAGCAGATCGCGTCGCGCGGCCTGGAGCCGGTCAAGAAGGATCTCGACTACGTCGCCAGCCTGAAGACGCCGGAAGATGTCGCCACCGCGATGGGACGGCCCGATCTCGGCCTTGAATCGCCGTTCGGCGATGGCATCGGGATCGACGCCAAGAATTCGGACAAATATCAGGTGGACTTCGCGCAGGGCGGCCTCGGTCTGCCCGATCGCGACTACTACCTGAAAGACGATGCGGCGCTGGTCAAAACGCGCGACGCTTACAAAGCGCATCTTGCCAAGATGTTCTCGATGATCGGTGCGAGCGATCCGGATAAGCGCGCCGCCGCCGTTTACGATCTGGAATACAAGATGGCTCAAGTCGAGTGGCCGCGCGAGGAAGATCGCGATGCCACCAAGACCTACAACCCGATGACGTTCGAGCAGATCAAAGCGATGGCGCCGGGCTTCCCCTGGGATTCCTTCCTGAAGGCCGGCGGCATCACGGAGAAATCTCCGGCCGGCGAACGCATCATGGTGGTGGCGGAGAAATCCGCTTTCCCGAAGCTGGCGCAGATCTTCGCACAAACCCCGGTGGCGACATGGCGCGATTACCTCGCGGTGCATTTCATCGACGACAATTCCGCTTATCTTCCGGAAGCGTTCGACAAGGAGCATTTCGCGTTCTACGGCACGGTGCTGCAGGGAAATGCCCAGGAGCTTCCGCGCGACACACGCGCGGCCCATTTGCTTGATCGCACCATGGGCGAAGCGCTCGGCAAGCTTTACGTCGCCAAGTGGTTCCCGCCGGAGTCCAAGGCCAAGGCCGTCGCGCTGGTGAACAACCTGCTCAAGGCCTATGCGCAAGACATCAGGACGCTGGCCTGGATGACGCCGGCCACCCGCGCCAAGGCGCTGGCCAAGCTGAACCATATCGTGCGCAAGATCGGCTATCCCGACAAATGGCGCGATTATTCCGCGCTGACGATCAAGCGCGACGATCTTGTGGGCGACATCGAGCGCGCACGGGAATTTGAATGGAACCGTCAGCTCGTCCGCATCGACAATCCCGCCGACAAGAGCGAATGGGGCATGACGCCCCCGACGGTGAACGCCTACGATAACTTCCAGTGGAACGAGATCGTGTTCCCGGCCGCGATCCTGCAGCCGCCGTTCTTCGATCCCAATGCCGACGACGCCGTGAACTATGGCGGCATCGGCGCGGTCATCGGCCACGAGATCAGCCATGGCTTCGACGATCAGGGTTCGAAATACGACGCCACCGGCGCGCTCAACAACTGGTGGACTCCTGCCGACCGCGCGGCCTTCGAGGAGCGCGTGAAGGCGCTGGGCGCGCAGTATGACACGTATGAGCCACTGCCCGGCCTGCATATCAACGGCGCCAACACCATGGGTGAGAACATCGCCGACAACGCCGGCATCACCATCGCGCTGAAGGCCTATCACATCTCGCTCGACGGCAAGCCCGCGCCGGCGATCGACGGCTTTAGCGGCGACCAGCGCTTCTACCTGTCATGGGGCCAGATCTGGCGTTCGAAGATGCGCGAGGCGGCGCTGCGCCGTCAGACCATCTCCAACGAACACAGCGTGCCGAAATTCCGCGCCATCGGCGCCACGCGCAATCAGGACGAATGGTATGCCGCATTCGACGTGAAGCCCGGCGACAAATACTACCTGCCGCCGGACCAACGCGTGCATTTCTGGTGATAGCGACAGCGCCGCTGGGCAACCGGCGGCGCTTTTTTCTTGAGGGGCTTTTATGAACCGCAAACTCGCCATCCTGGCCGTCGTCGCGATTGCCGGCGCCAATATCGCCGCCGCACCGCAAGTGCCACCGTGGGGCGTCGATCTCGGCTATTTCGACAAGAGCGTGAAGCCGGGCGACGACTTTTTCATGTACGCCAACGGCAGCTGGTACAACAAAAGCGTCATCCCGGCCGCCCGGTCCTATTCCGGCGTCAATCTCGAACTCGACCTGCAAAATGAGCAGCGGCTGAAGAATATCGTCGCCGGCCTCGAGAAGAAGCAAAATCCAACCGCCGAAGAACAGAAACTCCGCAATCTCTATGACGGCTTCGAAGACCAGGCTGCGATTGAGGCGCAGGGCATGAAGCCGGTTCAGGCCGATCTCAAAACCATTGCAAGCGCAAAGACGCTGAATGATATCGCGCGGCTGATCGGCACGCCGCAGTTGGGTCTGGACGGTCCGTTCGGCGGCTATATCGGCGTCGACCAGAAAAATCCCAACGCCTATGTGCTCAACATCGGCCAATCCGGCCTCGGCATGCCGGATCGCGATTATTACCTGAAGACCGACAAGGACATCGTCGCCGCGCAGACCGCGTATAAGAAGTTCATCGCGCGGATGCTGGGCTTCGCAGGCGTGAAGGATGCAGACGGTTCGCGCGCGGCCGCCGTCTATCAGCTTGAACACGACATGGCGGTGGTTTCGTGGGCGGCAGACCAGCGCCGCGATGCCGAGAAGACCTACAATCCGATGAAAATCTCGGAGCTGAAGGCCTTCGCGCCGCAATATCCGTGGAGCGTTGCGCTGGCGGCCGACGGCGTTTCGGCCACGACCTCGCACGGCGAGCGCACGGTGGTGATCGCGGAAAAGTCCGCATTTCCGAAGCTGGCGGAGATTTTTGCCAAGACGCCGGTTTCGGTGTGGCGCGACTACCTCACCGTCCGCTTGATGGCGAGCTTCTCGGACGTCCTGCCCAAAGCCGTCGATGAAGCGAATTTCGATTTTTACGGCAAAGTCATTCAAGGCAAGACCGCACAACTCGATCGCCAGACGCGCGGCGTGCACCTTCTCGATGGCTCCATGGGCGAGGCGCTCGGCAAGCTTTACGTCGCCGCCTATTTTCCGCCGGATGCCAAGGCCAAGGCGGATTTGCTCGTGCACAATCTCTTGAAGGCATATGCCGCCGATATCCAGACCTTGAGCTGGATGACGCCGGCAACGCGCGCCAAGGCGCTCGACAAACTTCACCACTACATGCTGAAGATCGGCTATCCCGACCACTGGCGCGATTATTCGGCGCTCGAAATGCCGCGCGGCGATCTGGTGCAGGACGTCAAGAATGTCCGCAAGTTCGAATGGCACCGGCGTCTCGCGCGCATCGACCGGCCGGTCGATCGCACGGAATGGGATATGACCCCGCCGACCAACAATGCCTATTACGAGCCCACATTGAACGAGATCGTGTTCCCCGCTGGCATCCTGCAGCCGCCGTTCTTCGATCCCAACGCCGACGACGCGGTGAATTATGGCGAGATCGGCGCCACCATCGGTCACGAAATCAGCCACGGTTTCGACGATCAGGGCTCGAAATACGACGCCTCCGGCGCGCTCGCCAACTGGTGGACGCCGGCGGACCGCAAGAACTTCGACGCCCGCACCGACGCGCTCGCCAAACAGTACGATCAATACTCGCCGCTGCCCGGCATGCACATCAATGGCAAGCTCACGCTGGGCGAGAACATCGCGGACCTCGCCGGCCTCGTCATCGCCTACAAGGCCTATCACATCTCGCTCGGCGGCAAGCCGGCGCCGGTGCTGAACGGCTATACCGGCGATCAGCGCTTCTACCTCGCCTATTCGCAGAGCTGGCGGCAGAAAGACCGCGACAACAGCATCCGCGCGGCGCTGCTTTCCGACCCACACAGCCCGGCGATCTACCGGGTGAACGGCGTGGTCCGGAACGATGACGGCTGGTATGCCGCATTCCCGGACATCAAGCCCGGTGACAAGTTCTATCTGCCGCCGGCCCAACGTGTGCATCTGTGGTGAACAGGGGAAATCAATGAGGACAATGAATATCCTTCTGGCGGGCGCGGCCTGCCTTGCGATGGCGCTGACATCGGCCCAGGCGCAGGACGCCAAGCCCACCTTCGGCGCATGGGGCGTCGATCTCTCGGGCATGGACACGAGCGTCAAGCCGGGCGACGACTTTTTCGATTACGCCAACGGCACCTGGTACAAGAACGCCGTGATCCCGGCAGACCGCACCGGGACCGGCTCGTTCTACAATCTCGAAATCCTGAGCGAAACGCGCATGGGCGACATCGTCGCCGGGCTCCAAGCCGAGCCTTACGCGCAGCTCACCGACGAAGAAAAGAAGATCCGCGATTTCTACGAGGCGTTCGTCGACACGGCACAGATCGAGAAGCGCGGCCTCGCCCCGGCGAAGGCGGACCTCAACCGCATCGCCCATCTCAAGACGCTGGACGATGTGGCGCGCGCGATGGGCGATCCGTCTGTCGCCTATGGCAGCCTGTTCGGCGCCTTCATCAACGCCGATGCCAAGGATCCCGGCCAATACCTGACGTACGCCACGCAGGCCGGGCTCGGCATGCCGGACCGCGACTACTACCTGAAGGACGATCCCGCGCTCGTCAAAACCCGCGATGCCTACAAGCAATACCTCGCGACCATGCTCACGCTGGCCGGCACCAAGGATGCGCAGAAGCGCGCCGACGCAGTATTCGCGCTGGAGACGCAGATCGCCAAGCTGCATTGGCCGGCCGTCGAACGCCGCGATGTGGACAAGACCTACAACCCGATGACCGAAGCGCAACTCGCCGCCTTCGCGCCAGGCTTCCCGTGGCAGGCCTACTTCAACGCCGAAGGGCTTTCGGCCAAGGGTCCGAAAGGCGACCGCACGATCATCGTGCGCGAGAACACCGCATTTCCAACGCTGGCGAAGCTCTATGCGGCGACGCCGGTGGCTGTGTGGCGGGATTATCTGACGGTGCATTACCTGCACAACATGGCGGCCTATCTGCCCAAGGCCTTCGACGACGCCGATTTCGATTTCTACGGCAAGACGCTGAGCGGCCAGGCCCAACAGCTTCCCCGCGCCACGCGCGCGCTGCACCTGATCGACCGCAGGCTCGGCCATCCGCTGGGCAAGCTCTATGTGGCCAAATACTTCCCGCCGGAATCCAAAGCGAAGGTGGAAGCGCTGGTCCAGAACCTGCTCAAAGCCTATGACGCCGACATCCGCAAAATCACCTGGATGTCCGACGCCACCAAGCAGAAGGCGCTGGACAAGCTGCATCTGTTCACGCCGCATGTTGGCTACCCCGACAAGTGGCGCGATTTCTCCGGCCTCGTCGTCAAGCGCGACGATCTCGTCGGCGATGTCGAGCGCAGCAACGATTTTGAATGGCATTATCGGCTCGATCGCATCGACCAGCCGGTGGACCGCAACGAATGGGGCATGACGCCGCCGACAATCAATGCCTATTACACGCCGGTGCTGAACGCGATCTTCTTCCCCGCCGCTATCCTGCAGCCGCCGTTCTTCGATCCCAATGCGGACGACGCCGTGAACTATGGCGGCATTGGCGCCGTGATGGGCCATGAGATCGGCCACGGCTTCGACGACCAGGGCAGCAAGTATAACGGCCACGGCGTGCTGGAGAGCTGGTGGACGGACGCGGATCGCAAGGCCTTCAATGCTCGCACCGCAAATCTGACCGCGCAGTTCGACACTTATGAAGGCATCCCGGGCCTGCATGTGAACGGCAAGCTGACCTTGGGCGAGAATATCGGCGACCTATCGGGCATGACCGTCGGGCTGCAGGCCTATCACATCTCGCTCGGCGGCAAGACCGCGCCGGTACTGGACGGCTTCACCGGCGACCAGCGCTATTTCCTCTCCTGGGCGCAGGTGTGGCGCGAGAAGGTGCATGAGAGCGCGATGCGCGCGCAGCTTCTGGCCGACCCGCACAGCCCGGCGCACTGGCGCGTCGTCGGCCCCACGCGCAACGTCGACGGCTGGTACACCGCCTTTGATGTGAAGCCGGGCGACAAATACTACCTGCCGATGGATCAGCGCGTGCACATCTGGTGATGCACTCAAACCGTCATTGCCGGGCTTGTCCGGGCAACGCCGCATAAGGCGGCGATGACGGGCTGAAAAATCAGGCGCGCCGCCGTTTCGACGGTTGGCGCGCCTTTCTTTTTGCCGCCTGCTCTTTCTTGTGCTTGGCCGGCGCGTTGCGCGCGACATTCAGCGCCGCCCGCGCCCACTGCGCCAATTCGTCCGGATCGTCATAAAGCCGGTCGGGTAGCGCGAACCACGTCGTCACGACCGTTTCGCCGGATTTGTGCTTCACAAACGTGAACGGCTTGCACGTCTCGGCCACGAAAGCCCTGCGTGTTTCCTCATCGGTTTTGAAATAGATGACGTCGTCGAAGATCATGCCGATCATCGCGTCATTTGACCAAATTCCCTCCCCGCCAAAGAAGCGCCCGAGGCGGATGGGGCCGAATTCGGCAAACAGGTCATCGAAACGGTGCGCATCCATGGCGAAACCCCTTATCATGCGCCAAACGTCCTGACACGCACCGCCTGCCCTTCAAGGAGATACGCATGGCCAACATTGCCCTCATCACCGGCGCCAACACCGGCATCGGTTTGCAGATCGCAAAAGACCTTTCCGCAAAAGGGATCACCGTACTGATCGGATCGCGCGGCCTTGAGAACGGCAAGAAAGCCGCCGCGCAGATCGGCGCGCACGCACATGCCATTCAGCTCGATGTCACCGATCAGGCATCCATCGCCGCAGCCGCCGCGCGCATCGAGAAGGAATTCAGCCATCTCGACATTCTGGTGAACAACGCCGGAATTTCCAAAGTCGGAAAGGTTGAAGGCTCTCTCGAAGACATGATGCGCAAGGGCAAGTTCACCACCGCTTCGATGGACGACATCCGCACGATCTACGAAACGAACGTCTTCGGCGTGATCGCGGTGACGCAGGCGATGCTGCCGCTTTTGCGCAAATCCAAATCGGCGCGCATCGTGAATGTATCGAGCGGCGTCGGTTCGCTTACGCGCACCATGGCGCCGGACAACGAGCGCTTGCGCGCGATTTTTGGAATCTATTCGGCTTCAAAGACCGCTCTCAACGCGGTGACGTTGGGCTTCGCGCTCGATCTCGAAAAGGAAGGCATCAAGGTCAACGCCGCGTGCCCCGGCTTCACCAAGACCGCGCTCAACAATTTCCTGGGAACGCGCACGGTGGAAGAAGGCGCGCGCGAACCGGTGCGCCTTGCACTGCTGGGCGACGACGGCCCGACCGGCACCTATTCCAACGACGAAGGTCCGTTGCCGTGGTGAGCTACGCCTGACCCATGCGGTTCCAGGCGTCGAGGCCGGCGATCTTGTAAGCCTCGGCGAGCGTGGGATAGTTGAAGGTGTTCTCGACGAAGAAATCCACCGTGCCGTGCAGGTTGATCACCGCCTGGCCGATGTGGATCAACTCCGTCGCACCCTCGCCCACGATATGCGCGCCAAGAAGGCGGCGGCTATCCAGCGCGAAGATCAGCTTCAGAAAGCCGGAATTCACGCCCATGATGTGGCCGCGCGAGGTTTCGCGGAAACGGGCGATGCCGCATTCATAGGCGACGCCGCTGGCGCGCACCTGCTCTTCCGATTGGCCGACGGTCGAAATCTCCGGCACGGCATAGACGCCATAGGGAAACGTCTCGGGCGGCGGCGGCAGCTTCATCTCGAACGCATGACACGCGGCCACGCGCCCCTGCTCCATCGAGGTGGAAGCGAGGCTGGGGAAGCCGATGATATCGCCTGCGGCATAAATATGCGGCACGCTGGTTTGATAGGTGTGCGGATCGACCTTGATGCGGCCGCGGTTGTCGGCCTCGATGCCAAGCGCTTCCAGGCCTAGGCCTTCGACATTGCCCGAACGCCCCGCGGCGTAGAGCAGCATCTCGGATCGCACATGGCGGCCATCCGCCAGCGTCACGGCGACGCCATTGGCGCCGGACACGATCTCCTTCACCGCGCTGCCGAGACGGATGGTCATGCCGCGGTCGCGCATCTGATGGATGAAATCGTCCACGATCTCGCGATCGACAAACTCAAGGATGTTCTCGCGCGCTTCGACGAGCGTTACCGGCACATCGAGTGCGGAGAAAATGGTGGCGTACTCCACG
>DASXFK010000081.1:0-12339 GCA_036489635.1 Rhizomicrobium sp.
GCTTTGGCGCGAACACCGATGGTCGTGGGTTATCGGGTCGGCATGATCACTTACGCGCTGGCGCTGCCGTTTTTCCGCATCAAATACTTCACGCTGGTGAATCTGATCCTGGACCGTCTCGCGGTGCCGGAATTTCTGCAAGCCGCGTGCAATCCGCAGAACCTCGCCGATGCTGTCGTGCCTTTGCTCACGGACAAAACCAAAGCCGCCGCACAGCTGCGCGACCTCGATGAGGCCGCGAAGTTGCTGGGCGAAGGTGGCGAGCCGCCGAGCCTGCGCGCGGCGCAGGCTGTGCTCGACTTCGTTCAGCGGCGCGCGCTCTAGCGCTTGGCCAGTGGCACGTAATCGCGCTGCGGATGCCCGGTGTATAGCTGGCGCGGACGCCCGATCTTCTGGTGCGGATCCTCGATCATCTCTTTCCACTGCGCGATCCAGCCCACGGTGCGGGCCAGCGCGAACAGCGCGGTGAACATGCTGGTGGGGAAGCCCAGCGCGCGCAGCGTGATGCCGGAATAGAAATCGATATTCGGATAGAGCTTCTTGGAGATGAAATACTCGTCGCTCAGCGCAATACGCTCCAATTCCATCGCCACCTTGAGCAGCGGATCGTCCTCGTGGCCAAGTTCCTTCAGCACGGCGTGACACTGTTTCTGCATCGCCGTCGCGCGGGGGTCGAAGTTCTTGTAGACGCGATGGCCGAAACCCATCAGGCGAAAATCGTCGTTGGGGTCTTTCGCGCGCTTGATGAATTCCGGAATGCGATCGACGCTGCCGATTTCTTCCAGCATCTTCAGCGCCGCTTCGTTGGCGCCGCCATGCGCGGGACCCCACAGGCAGGCAATGCCCGCCGCGATGCAGGCAAACGGATTGGCGCCGGACGATCCGGCGAGGCGCACCGTTGAGGTCGAGGCGTTCTGCTCGTGGTCGGCGTGGAGGATGAAGATGGTGTCCAGCGCCTTCGCCAGCACCGGGTTGACTTTGTACTCCTCCGCCGGCACCGCGAAGGTCATGCGCAGGAAGTTCTCGGTATAGCCAAGATGGTTGAGCGGATACACGAAAGGCTGGCCGACGACATATTTGTACGCCATCGCCGCAAGCGTCGGCATCTTGGCGATCAGGCGGTGGCTTGCGATTTCGCGCTGGCGCGGATCGTTGATGTCGGTGGAGTCGTGATAGAACGCCGACAGCGCGCCCACCACGCCACACATCACCGCCATCGGATGCGCGTCACGGCGGAAGCCGCGAAAGAAGGTCGCCAACTGCTCGTGCACCATCGTGTGCATGGTGATGGCGCGGTCGAAGCCCTTCATCTGCTCCTTGTTCGGCAAATCGCCGTGCAAGAGCAGGTAGCAGACTTCGAGGAAGCTGGAATGTTCGGCGAGCTGGTCGATGGAATAGCCGCGATAGAGCAGAATGCCCTTGTCGCCATCGATGAAGGTGATGTCGCTTTCGCAGCTTGCCGTTGAGGTGAAGCCCGGATCGTAGGTGAACACATCCGCCTGTGCGTAGAGCTTGCGGATGTCCACCACGTTCGGCCCTTCGGTGCCGGAGAACACCGGAAGGTCGAAGGATTTGTCTTTGTAGGTTAGCGACGCGCTGCCAGCGGGTTTGGCTTTGCTCTCTCTCATCGATCACTCCTTTGGTCGCGGCGCGCCCGAACCGCTTATCTTGCACTGCAGCAATTATAGGCCGGAACGGTTAACGCCGTCACCTATAACCCGCGTCCAAAAGCACATCTCACGCGGACTTTATGACGCGTAAGCCCTTAACCGGACAAGGGATTCGTCCGGCCCCAGCACGGCCAGCATGGCGAAGATGGGCGGCGAGGTGGTCTTTCCCGTCAAGGCTGCGCGAATCGGCTGGGCCACTTGGCCGAGTTTGAGGCCCAGCTCAGTGGCGAGCGTGCGCGCGGCGTCTTCGAGCGCCGGCGCGGACCAGTCCGTCCCGGACAGCGCCGGAATCAGCTTGCCGAGAACGCTGCGCGCATCGGCGGTCAGCAGCTTTTCGGCATCCGCCTCCAAGGTGCGCGGCCCATCCGTGTAGAGGAATTCTGCCGCTTGATTGAGCTCGACGATGGTCTTCGCGCGTTCCTTCAATCCGGGCATCGCCGCCATGAGCCGAACGCGCGCATAACCGTCCAGTTGGCGCGGCGGACTGAGGTGACTGAGCAGCACATCGACTTCGTTGGCGAGGGATTCATCGCTGCGCTGGCGGATGTAGTGCGCGTTCAGATTGTCGAGCTTCTTGAAATCAAGCCGCGCAGGGCTGCGGCCGATGCTTTCCAGGTTGAACCATTCGATGGCCTGCTCGGTGGAGATGATCTCGTCATTGCCGTGGCTCCAGCCGAGGCGCAGCAAATAATTGCGCATCGTCTCCGGCAGGTAACCCATGTCGCGATAGGCTTCAACCGCCAGCGCGCCGTGGCGTTTGGAAAGCTTGGCGCCGTCGGGGCCGTGGATCAGCGGCACGTGACCATAGATCGGCACCGGCCAGCCCATGGCGTGAATGATCTGCAATTGGCGCGCGGCATTGTTCAGATGGTCGTCGCCGCGGACGATATGCGTCACGCCCATGTCGAAATCGTCGACCACCACCGCCAGCATGTAAGTCGGTGTGCCGTCGGAACGCAGCAGCACCATGTCGTCGAGCTGATCGTTGGCGAATTTCACGTCGCCTTGCACGACATCGTGCACGATAGTCTCGCCGGCCTGCGGCGCTTTCAGGCGAATGACGAACGGCTTGCCGTCTTGCTCCGGCCCGGGATCGCGATCGCGCCAGCGACCGTCATAGCGGATCGGCTTTCCCTCGGCGCGCAACTTGGCGCGCATCTCGTCAAGCTCCGCGGCCGTCGTGAAGCAGCGGTAGGCTTTGCCTTCGGCCAGCAGCGTTTCCGCAATTTCGCGATGCCGGCCGGCACGGGCGAACTGGTAGAATGTCTGACCATCCCAATCGAGGCCAAGCCATTCCATGCCCTTGAGGATCGCGTCCACCGCTTCGGGCGTGGAGCGCTCGCGGTCGGTGTCCTCAATTCGTAGCAGGAACTTGCCGCCGGTATGTTTTGCGAAGAGCCAATTGAACAATGCGGTGCGTGCGCCGCCGATGTGCAGAAATCCGGTGGGCGAGGGCGCAAAGCGCAGGACAGGTTTTTTGTTTTCGGTCATACTGAAGTCTTCGGGGCCATACTTTTTGGAATAGCCGGCGTTCGCGGCTTTGTGTTGGCGAGGCTTCTAGCAAACCGGTTCCCGTGGGGGTAGCTCCAACTTTTTCCGTGCCCAAGGCGCCCGCTTTGCGCCGGCCGCGACTGGCCGCGCTGGCGCTGGCCGAGCGCGAGCGCTGGCCGTTGTGGCTTCCGGCGGGACTGGCCAGCGGCATCGCCATCTATTTTGCGCTTCCGCAGGAGCCCAGTTTCGTTCTCGGTGCCGGGCTCGGATTGGCGGGCGTGCTGCTCGCGGCCACGGCGATGCTGAGCCCGGAAACATGGCTGCGCGTGTTGCTCGCGGCGCTCGCATCCGTGCTGATCGGATTCGGAATGGCCAAAGCGCGCACCGAGGCGGTATCTGCGCCCGTGCTGATGCATCGTTTGGGGCCGACCGTACTCGAAGGCCGCGTCGTCGATGCGCAAGTGCACGGCAATGGCGTCCGCGCGACACTGACGATGATCGGCGCCGATCGCTTGCGCGGTGCGCCCATGCCCGCGCGCGTGCGCCTCTATTTCCGCGAAGGCGGCGACGTTTTGACGCCGGGCGAAGTCGTGCGCGCAAAGGCCGTGTTGATGCCGCCGCCGGCGCCCTCGTCGCCGAACGATTATGATTTCGGCCGCGCCGCGTATTTTCTCAGGTTGGGCGCGGTGGGTTACGCTTATGGCGCGCCGCAAGTGCTGCGGATGACGGCGCCGGCAACGCTGCCGCAACGGATCGCGATTGCTATCGAAAATCTGCGCCACAAAATGACGGCGCGAATTCACACTGTGCTCTCCGGCAGCACAGGTGCGATTGCGGCCACGCTCATCACAGGCGATCGCGGCGGCATATCCGAGCAGGACGAGGCGTCGCTGCGCGATGCAGGATTGGCGCATGTGCTGGCCATCGCCGGGCTCCACATGGCGCTGGTAGGACTCGGCTTGTTCTGGGCAGTGCGGGCGCTTCTGGCGCTGATCCCATCGATTGCGCTGCGCTGGCCGATCAAGAAATGGGCGGCGCTGGCAGCCGTCGGCGGCGCACTGTTCTATCTCATCATCAGCGGCGCTTCTGCGGCGACGGAGCGCGCCTTCATCATGCTGGCCATGATGCTGATGGCCATCGTCTTCGACCGGCCGGCATTGTCGATGCGATCGGTGGCGCTGGCCGCGACCGTAATCCTTCTGCTCGCGCCGGAAAGCCTCATCGAGCCGGGCTTCCAGATGTCCTTCGCCGCTGTCATCGGATTGATCGCGGTGGCCGAATGGGAGCAACGCCGCCATGCGCTTCGCGAAACCGATCCCGATCTGCTGCCATTCCCCACCGTGCGCCGGTATATGCGCGGCATCGCGATCACAAGCTTCGTCGGAAGCGTGGCCACGCTTCCTTATGCGGCGTTTCATTTCGATCGGGCGACGCATTACGCCGTGCTGGGCAATCTGGGCGCCATGCCGATCATGGGCTTCGTGGTCATGCCCTCGGCGGCGATTTCCGTGATCCTGATGCCGTTCGGCCTGGATCGCATTCCGCTGCATGCGATGGGCTGGGGCATCGAGGCGATGCTGGCGGTAGGCCATTGGGTGTCGGGCCTGCCCGGCGCCGTGTCGGTTGTCGCGGCGTGGCCGATCTGGGCATTGATCGCGGTTTCCGCCGGCGGATTGTGGATGGGGCTCTGGCGCGGCCATTGGCGCTGGTTCGGCGTCGCGCCTGTTGTCGCCGGCGTTGCGCTGGCGTGGTTTGCCAGGCCGCCGGACATTCTCGTTGCGCGCGATGGCGTGACCATCGGGATGCGCGGGCCGGACGGGGCGCTGCATCTCATCGGTCAGCCGCGCGACGAATATTCCGCCACCCAATGGCTGAAGCGCGATGGCGATGCGCGGGCGCCGCAAGACGCCATCGGCGCGCCCACCAGTCTTGCGCGCTGCGATGCCTTGGGCTGCATTACGCGCGCGCACGGCCAGACCATCGCGACATCGTTTCGGATGGACGCATTGCGCGAGGATTGCGCCACAGCCGATATCGTCATCAGCGCCGTTCCGACGCGCGGCACATGCCTTGGCCCCAAGTTGGTGATCGACCGCTTCGCCATCGCCAGGAACGGCGCCTATGCGATCTGGCTCGGCGCCGCCGTGCGCTCGCAATCGGCGCAGGAGGCGCGCGGCATCCGCCCGTGGAGCGAACCGCCGAGATGGCGCCGTCGCTTCAGTAGCGGCGAATGAGCCCGACCAGCTTGCCCTGGATGCGCACACGATCCGCGCCATAGAGGCGCGTTTCATAAGCGGGGTTGGCGGCTTCCAGCGCGATCGAATCGCCGCGGCGGCGCAGGCGCTTCAAGGTGGCCTCGTTTTCGTCCACCAGCGCCACGACAATTTCACCGGTGCTGGCGGTATCGGCTTCCTGGATAATCACCGTGTCGCCGTCGAGAATGCCCGCGTTGATCATGGAATCGCCGGTCACTTCCAGCGCATAATGATCGCCGCGTCCGGCAAGCATTCCGCCGGGCACCGGAACTTCCGCCACCTTATGCTGCAGCGCTTCGATCGGCGTGCCCGCTGCGATGCGGCCCAAGACAGGCACCGTCACGGCATTTTCGGCTTCCCCCCGCCGCAGACTTCCCGCAGAGCGGGCGTCGGCCGAAATGCGCGCTTCGCCGTTGCCCCGGCCATGCCGACCGGAGCTGGAATGCGATGCCCTCTGCGCCTGGCTGCGGGTGGTGGCCGGCCGCAGCGTATCGGCCACGTTCTCCGGGAGCCGGATGATCTCCAGAGCCCGCGCGCGCTTTTCCATGCGCTTGAGGAATCCGCGCTCCACCAAGGCGGTGATCAGCCGGTGGATGCCCGATTTGGACTTGAGATCCAACGCGTCCTTCATTTCGTCGAAAGACGGTGGCACGCCGGATTCGCGAATCCGCTCATGGATGAACATCAGCAGTTCGTGTTGTTTTTTCGTCAGCATTCCACGTCTCCCAGGCGAATCGCCCTTGAACAAATCCGAAACATGGGGAATCGTTCTACTTTAGTTCCCCGAAGGCGTCAACACCTGTCATTTGTCAAATTTTGGGGTCCCAACGGCAGGGAACTCTGCTAACCTTGAGCGGTCTGAGAGTGCTTTTGGGAGGTTTTCATCATGAATAAGCTTGGAAAATTCGCCGTAGCGGCCGTTCTGGGAGCCAGCGCCATCGCGCTTACGGCGACCGCGGCGTCCGCCGCCATCGCTTGCAATGGCGAGGGGTATTGCTGGCACGTTCGCCATTCCTACATGTACCACCCCGAATTCGGTGTGTCCGTTCATCCGGACAACTGGCACTGGGGCGCCCGCGACCATTATGTCTGGCATGAGCATCATGGCCGCGGTTACTGGCACAATGGCGTGTGGATCACGTTCTGATCTTCGCGCGAAAGCGATTGGAAAGAGCGGAAGCAGCGATGCTTCCGCTCTTTTGCTATTCGAGGCGAAGCACGGAGGCCTTTTCTCCTGCGGCCGCCGCGGCCGCATTCGGCGCGCGCACGACCAGCGCGTCGGCTTGCGCCAATATTTGCAGCAGGGATGAATCCTGAACGGAAAACGGGTCGGCCCACAACTCGCCGTCTTTGATGTGCAACCTGGCGCGCAGATAGTCTTGGCGCGGGCCGTTTTGCGGCAACGCGCGCGTCAGCCTCGCGGTGAGCGCCGGGTCCTCGCGCGCGGCACCCAACATCGCGGCAATCGCCGGCGCGAGAAAGAGCGTGGCGCAGACGAATGTCGAAACCGGATTGCCGGGCAGGCCGAGAAGCGGTGTGTCGCCGAGCCGTCCGAAGATCAGCGGCTTTCCGGGGCGCATCGCGATCTTCCAGAAATCGAGCGCGAAGCCGTGCGGACCAAGCGCGCCTTGCACCAGATCGTGATCGCCGACCGACGCGCCGCCCAGCGTGACGATCAGGTCTGCGCCGGCCGCCAGTTGCGGGATCTGCCCGATAGCCTCTGGCGTGTCTCGCAGGATGCCGAGGTCGCGCGGCGCGCCGCCCGCTTTGTCGATCAGCGCCGACAATCCGTACCCGGACGATGCCACGATGCCGCCGGGCTTGCGCGACTCGCCGGGCCGCGACAGTTCATCGCCTGTGGCGACGAAGGCGATCCGTGGCCGGCGCCGCACTTCGACCTGCGCGACGTCGCCCGCCGCCAGCAGCGAAAGATCGCGCGCGCCGAGCCGCCTGCCGCGCGGTGCCAGAACATCGCCTTTGTTGAAATCCAATCCCGCAATGCGGATGTGTTTGCCCGCGACGGCCGCTTCGTGAAGCGTGACGTGGCCATCCGCGGCGGTCGCATCCTCCTGGATGACGATGGCATCGGCGCCATCGGGCACCACGCCACCCGTGAAGATGCGCACAGCTTCGCCGCCGCCAATTTTGCCGTTGAACGGATGGCCGGCCGGCGCGGCGCCGATCACGCGCAATGTCGCCGCGGCCCGCGCATCCGCTGCGCGCACCGCATAGCCGTCCATGGACGAAACCGGCCAGGGTGGCTGGCTTTCATGCGCGACGGCGTCTTCAGCGAGCACCCGGCCGATTGCGTCCGCTATGCCGAGCTTTTCGCTTTCCAGCGGCTGGAACGCCGCCACGATGCGCCGCTGCGCGTCTTCGACGGAAATCATTTGGCTGCCTTGTAGTCGCCGCTCTTGCCGCCCGATTTGGAAATCAGCCGAACCGATTGGATGACCGCGCCGCGATCCACGGCCTTGACCATGTCATAGATGGTGAGCGCCGCGATGCTTGCCGCCGTCAGCGCTTCCATCTCGACACCGGTTTGCCCGGCGGTTTTCGCGCTGGCGACGACGCGGATGGCATGGCGGGTCTTGTCGGTTTCGAACGCTATGCTTGCCTGCGACAGCGCGATGGGATGGCAGAGCGGAATGAGCTGCGATGTCATCTTCGCCGCCATGATTCCGGCGATCCGGGCCGCCGCCAGCACGTCGCCTTTTTTGGCGTTGCCTGAGAGCGCGGCGGCGAATGCCGCCTTGGAAAGCAGGACGACGGCTTCGGCACTGGCCTGGCGGGTTGTGATGGATTTGCCGGAGACGTCCACCATCCGCGCCGCGCCGGATTCGTCGAGATGGGTGAGCTTGCTCATTCGCCGATCTTAGCGCCGACCAGCGCGCGGGTCGCGGCCGCGACGTCGGCCTGCCGCATCAGGCTCTCGCCGATGAGGAAGGTGGTGACGCCGGCCTCCGCCAGGCGGTCCAGATCGGCGCGCGTGGCAAGCCCGCTTTCGGCCACGACGAGAATGTCTTTCGGAATCTTGGGAGCCAGCCGCAGCGTCACGCCGATATCGGTGACAAAGGTTTTGAGGTCGCGGTTGTTGATGCCGATCATGTCGGGGGTAAGCCGCATGGCGCGGTCGAGTTCGTCTTCGTCGTGGATTTCCACCAGCGCGTCCATCTTCCAGTCGCGCGCGGCGGTGATGAGATTGCTGGCGTCCGCGTCGGTTACGGCGGCCATGATGATGAGGATGCAGTCCGCCTCCCAGGCGCGTGCTTCGGCCACCTGATAGGGCTCGAACATGAAGTCCTTGCGCAGGGCGGGGAGTTTCGTCGCCGCGCGGGCCTGGCTGAGGAATTCCGCAGCCCCCTGAAACGATGGCGTGTCGGTGAGGACGGACAAGCATGTTGCGCCGCCTTCTTCATAGGCCGCGGCGAGGGCCGGCGGATCGAAATCGGCGCGGATCAGACCCTTCGATGGGCTGGCCTTCTTGATTTCGGCGATCAGGCCATAGCGCTTTTCGTTTTGGCTGCGGACGAGTGCTTTGCGGAATCCGCGCGGCGCGTCGGCCGCTTTCGCCTTCTTCTCGATCTCGTTTTGCGGAATGCGCGCTTTCGCGGCGACGATCTCTCCACGTTTGTAGAGCGCGATCTTTTCGAGAACGGTCATGCGGCGGCCTTCTGCGACGCCGAGGCGACGCGCGCCAGCACGCTCTTCGCTTTGCCGCTGTCGATGGCTTCGGCGGCGAGGGCGGCGCCTGCCTTCAGGTCGTCTGCCTTGTCCGCCACGACCAAAGCGGCGGCGGCGTTGAGGACCGTGATGTCGCGGAAGGCGCCTTTCGTACCACTGAGCAGCGTGCGGATCGCATCGGCGTTCTGCTTGGCATCTCCGCCGGCCAAGGCGGAAAGAGTGGCGCGCGGCAGGCCCACATCTTCCGGCCGGACGTCGCGCTGCGCGATCTTGCCATGCTCGAGCACGGCGACATGGGTCGCGCCGGTGGTCGTCATTTCGTCGAGCCCGTCGCCGCCGTGAACGACCCAGGCTTTGGCGGTGCCGAGCGCTTCCAGCACATTGGCGACGGGCAACACGAAATCGCGCGCGAACACGCCCAGCAATTGCCGCTTCACCTTCGCCGGATTGCACAGCGGTCCCAGAACATTGAAGATCGTTCGGAAGCCGAGCGCGCGGCGCACGCCTGCCACATGCTTCATCGCCGGATGATAAGCGGGGGCGAACAGGAAGCAGAAATTCGTTTCGGCGAGCATCGCTTCCGCTGCCTGTGGCGGCAGGTCGGTCTTCACGCCTAACGCTTCGAGAACGTCCGCGGCCCCGGTGCGCGATGAGATGCTGCGGTTGCCGTGCTTGGCGACCGCCACGCCGCAGGCCGCAACCACGAAGGTCGTCGCAGTCGAGACGTTCAGCGTGCCATGGCCGTCGCCGCCAGTGCCGCAAAGGTCGATTGCGCCGGGCGGTGCTGCGATCGTGGTCATCGCGCCGCGCATCGCGCGCGCGGCGCCGACGATCTCATCGTCGCCAGCTCCGCGCAGGGCAAGCGCGGTGAGGAACGCTGCCATCTGCGCCTCGCCGACTTGGCCCGACATGATTTGCCCGAACGCGGCGGCGGCGCTGTCCGCATCCAGCATCTCGCCGCCGACGAGGCGTTTGAGAATGGGCGCGAACGCGTCGCTCATGCCTGTGCCCTGGCAGATGACTTGGCGAAATCGCGCGCGATGTTCAGGAAATTCTGCAATAGCGCGTGACCGTTTTCGCTGGCGATGCTTTCGGGATGGAACTGCACGCCGTGAACCGGATGCTTGTTGTGCATCACGCCCTGGATGACGCCATCGTCGCTCGTCGCGGTCACCGCCAGCGCCGCGGGGGTGGCTTGCGGCGCGAGGGTGAGCGAATGATAACGCGTGGCCAGGAAATCGTTGTTCAGGCCGCGGAATACGCTTTTGCCGGTGTGGTGGATGCGGCTCATCTTGCCGTGCATGGGCGCCGGCGCGCGCACGACCTCGCCGCCATAGGCTTGCCCTATCGCCTGATGGCCGAGGCAGACGCCGAGAATCGGAACTGTCCCGTTCGCCTCGCGGACAAGCTCCAGGCAGATGCCGGCTTCGTTGGGCGTGCAGGGGCCCGGCGACAGGACGACGCCGTCCGGCTTCATCGCCAGCGCTTCGCGCGCGGAAACCGCGTCATTTCGGCGGACAACGACCTCCGCCCCCAGTTCCCCCAGATAATGGAACAGATTGTAGGTGAAGCTGTCGTAGTTATCGATCAGCAGGAACATGTCGATCCTATCTATTTGATTTTACTGCACTATGTTTTTGGACCCTGCTGACGAAAAACCTGTCTGCGGATGATTTTCGCGGAATCGATCGCAGAAGGCAAAGTGACACCCATTCGACCCTGCCGACCTGGGGAGTCAACAATATCGTCGTCCAAGTGGGCCACGCTCACCGCGTCGTCGCCGGCGGACGAAGCACTACCTATTCACTTGTCGCGGCGAAATAGGAATTCTGCAGGCTGCCATAGAAGCTCGCCCGGCGACGCGAAAGCGGCGCGCCGACGTTCCACATCGTCAAACGGCCATCGTTCACGGGCAATCTCTTGATATTTCTCGTGGTCTTAACGATCAGAGCTAACAATTGGCGCTTTCTCAGGGGTTTGAGGTCAGACTCCCCAGAATCTGGCCTTTATGCGATATTGCATGCCATGCTTCAGTCGGAAAACGACGACCTTCTGGATCAGGTTTACGAGACGGCCTACGAGCCGGGGCTCTGGCCTGCCGTCTTTGAGCGTTTGGCCGACAAGCTCGGCGGCAGCGGGATATGGCTTTCGCAGCTCGACGCGCTCGATGGCAGCGGCGGATCCCCCGACGATCCATTGGCGCGCATCGATCCGATGTGGCTCGATCGCTATGCGCAATATTTCGGTCCGCTCAATCCGTTGCAGCGCGTGTCCGATCCGCGCAAGTTCCTGCGCGAGTGGCAGCCGATCGTTCACACCGACGATGCCTGGATCGAGAAGAACGAACTCGTTCGCACGGAATTCTATCACGGCTTCCTGGCGCCGCAGGACATCCACTCGATTCTCTGGATCCGGTTGCTCAAGAACGGCACTCAAACCGCGACGCTGAACGTCACGCGTCCCAAGCGCCGCGACAGCTTCGAGCAAAAGCGGATCGTGCTCGCGCGCGAATACCAGCCGCATCTCATCCGCGCGTTCAAGATGGCGAAGAAGCTCGGCACCGACCGGCGCAAGCATGCGGATGTCGAAGCGCTTCTCGATATTTCGCCGAACGGATTCTTTCTGCTCGACGCCAATGGCAAAATCCAACACACCAACAGCGCGGGCGAACGCCTTTTGGCCGAACCTGGCGTGTTCAGTGTCACGCACGGCAAGCTGCGCGCCGTGCTGCCGTCCGCCGCCAAACAACTCGAAGCCCTGATTGCAATAGCGGCGTCGCCGGATGCGGGCACGCGCCGCGGCGGTTCGATGGCGATTCCGTCGCCGCAATCGGCGCTGCCGCTATCGGTGCTGGTGACGCCGATCGGCGGTCACAAATTCGCGCCGATCAAGGACGGACTGTCGGTTTGCCTGTGCGTGACCGATCTCAATGCCGAAATGCGATTGCCGCGCAGCCCGTTGCACAATGTGTTCGGGCTCACCGATGCGGAGATCCGCGTGGCGCAGGCGCTGTTTGAAGGCGCGAGCCTTCAGGAGATCGCGGCACGCTTTGGCGTCAGCCACAATACGGTGCGCGTGCAACTCGCCAGCATCTTCGACAAGACGCACACGAACCGGCAGGTCGATTTGATCGCGATGCTGGCGCGCCTGTCGCATGTGCGCGCGAGTTAGCCGCGAAAATATCCGGATGGCGTCACCTCAATATGACTTCGCCAGCGCGATCAGATAGGGCAGGCCGC
>DASXFK010000108.1:0-2340 GCA_036489635.1 Rhizomicrobium sp.
GCCACAAAGCTCGGCGTCGCCATCGCCGATTATCTCGACATCCTGCGCTCGCGCCCGCGCGTGCTGGAGATCGTGCGCACGGAACTGAAAGCGATCCGCGACGAATTCGCCACCCCGCGCCTCACCGAACTGATCGACGCCGACACCGAGATCGAAGACGAAGCGCTGATCGAGCGCGAGGATGTGGCGATCACCGTCACTCATGCCGGCTACATCAAGCGCACGCCGATCGACGAATATCGCGTGCAGGGCCGCGGCGGAAAGGGGCGCTCCGGCATGGCGACGCGCGACGAGGATTTCGTCACCAACCTCTTCGTCGCCTCCACGCACGCACCGATGGTGTTCTTCTCTTCCATCGGCATGGCCTACAAGCTGAAGGTCTGGCGCCTGCCCGAAGCGCGCATCCAGGGCAAAGGCAAAGCGATGGTGAACCTTCTGCCGCTGTCCGATGGCGAGCGTATCACCACGATTTTGCCGCTGCCGGAAGATGAATCGCAATGGGCAAAGCTGAATGTGGTATTCGCGACCAAATCCGGCGACGTGCGGCGCAACGAGCTTTCCGACTTCGTGAACATCAACCGCAACGGCAAGATCGCCATGAAGCTCGAGCCGGGCGACAAGATCCTCTCGGTGCAGATCTGCACCGATCAGGACGACGTGCTGCTCACCACGCGGCTGGGCAAATGCATCCGCTTCGCCGTCACCGATGTGCGCGTGTTCAAGGGGCGCGACTCCACCGGCGTGCGCGGCATCAAGCTCGCCAATTTTGGCGAAGAGGGCGGCGACGAGGCCGTGAGCCTGTCGCTGCTGCGCCATTCCGATGCTTCGACCGCCGAAGGCCGCGCCTATCTCAAGCAGGCCTCGGCCGCGCGCCGCGCCGCCACCGGCGAGGAAGAAGTCGTCGAGGATGTCGCCGACGAGCCCGAAGAGAATGTCGAGGAAGCCCCGCTTTCGCCCGAACGCTACGCCGATCTGGGCGCGCGCGAGCAATTCGTGCTGGCGCTCTCGGAAAACGGCTTCGGCAAGCGCTCATCGTCGTATGAATACCGCGTCACGGGGCGCGGCGGTTCGGGTATCGTGGCGCTCGGCATGGGCAAGAAAAATGCCGCCATCGTCGGCGCATTCCCGGTGGAGGAATCCGACGATCTCATGCTCATCAGCGACAAGGGGCAGACCATTCGTGTCCCCGTCAGCGGCATTTCCATTCAGGGCCGCGGCGCGCAGGGCGTCACCGTGTTCCGTGTCGAGGAAGGCGAGCGCGTGGTATCGGTCGAGCGTATCGAAGAAGTTTCGGGGGAAAGCTGATGGCAAAAAAACGCATTGGCCTCTATCCCGGCACATTCGATCCGCTGACCTTGGGCCATCTCGACATCGTCAAGCGCGCGTTGAAGCTGGTGGATCGTCTCGTGATCGGCGTCGGGACGGGCACCGGCAAGAACCCGATGTTCTCCTATGAGGAGCGCGTGGATATGTGGCGTCATGAAGCGGCGGAGCTGACCAAAGACGGCGGCACCATCGATGTGCGCCCGTTCGGCGATATGCTGCAGGTGGATTTCGCGCGCGACGTGGGTGCCAGCGTGGTGGTGCGGGGGCTGCGCGCCATGTCCGATTTCGAGTACGAATTCCAGATCGTCGGCATGAACCAGCGCCTCGCGCCCGATATCGAGACGGTGTTCCTGATGGCCGATCCGAAATATCTGTCCATCGCCTCCAAGCTGGTCAAGGAAGTGGCCATGCTCGGCGGCAATGTGGCGCCGTTCCTCACGCCGCATGTCGCGGACCTTCTCGTCAAACGCTCCAAGGAAAGAAGCAAGAAATAATGGCTGCCGAAACCATCGTGATGGACCTGAAAAGCGGTCCGGTCACCATCGCATTGCGCCCCGATCTCGCGCCGAACCATGTCGCGCGCATCAAGGAACTCGCCGGCAAGGGCTTTTACGACGGCGTCGTGTTCCATCGCGTCATTCCGGGCTTCATGGCGCAGACCGGCGATCCGACGGGCACCGGCTCGGGCGGATCCGACCTGCCGGACCTGAAGGCGGAGTTCTCCGCCGAGAAGCATAAGCGCGGCACCGTTTCGATGGCGCGCACCAGCAATCCCAACAGCGCCAACAGCCAGTTCTTCTTCTGCTTTGAAGACGCGCCGTGGCTGGACAAGCAATACACGGTGTGGGGCCAGGTCGTGGAAGGCATGGACCGCATCGACGCCATCAAGAAGGGCGGCGAGCACAATAATGGCGCGATCAGCGGCGAGCCCGACAAAATCATTAAGATGCGCGTCGAGCCGGGCAAATAATCGCCCACATGATCGCCTGACGCATTTGGCAATATTTTGTTGGC
>DASXFK010000111.1:0-29092 GCA_036489635.1 Rhizomicrobium sp.
CGCCGCCGAGATTCTTCGCTTTCAGGATGACGCCGTCGCACAGCATCCGCATCGCCATGGCGCAGACATGCCAGCCGGACGCGGAGAGCCCCTTGAGCATGGATTTCGCGGCGGCGTCTTCGTCCAGATGATGCGGCTGCGCATCGAACTCGCGTGCGAATTCGAAAATCTCTTCCTTGGTGACGTGATAGGGGCCGCAAGGGAACACGCGGCCGACGGTGAAGTCCTCGAAGTGGAGATGGTCGTTCACGCGTTGAACCGGAAGTGCATCACGTCGCCATCCTGCACGACGTACTCTTTGCCCTCCAGGCGGAATTTTCCCGCGTCGCGCGCGCCTGCTTCGCCGTTGTTCGTCACATAGTCATTGTACGCGATGGTTTCGGCGCGGATGAAGCCATGCTCGAAATCGGTGTGGATGACGCCCGCGCCTTGCGGCGCGCGGCTGCCGTTTGTCACCGTCCATGCGCGCGTCTCCTTCGGGCCGGCGGTGAAGAAGGTGATGAGGCCGAGCAGATCGTAGCCCGCGCGGATCAGCCTGTTCAGGCCGGGCTCTTGCAGGCTGAGGCTGGCGAGGAATTCCTCGCGCTCGCCGGCGGGGAGCTGCGCCACTTCTTCCTCGATGCGCGCGGAGATCACGACCGCGCCCGCGCCTTGCTTCTTCGCCATTTCCTCGACGGCTTTGGAGAACTTGTTGCCGCCTGCCGCCGCGCCTTCATCGACGTTGCAGACGTAAAGTACCGGCTTCTGCGTCAGCAGGCCGAGCTGGCGGAACGGCTCGCGTTCTTCGGGCGTCAGATCGGCCAGCCGCGCGGGCTTGCCCTCACGCAGCAGCACCAGCGCCTTCATCATCAGCGCGAATTGTTCCTTGGCTTCCTTTTCGCCGGATTTTGCTTTCTTCTCGATCGGCACCACGCGCTTTTCGAGACTTTCCAGATCGGCGATCATCAATTCGGTTTCGACGGTTTCCGCGTCGCTCACCGGATCGATCTTGCCTTCGACATGGGTGATGTCGTCATCCTCGAAACAGCGCAGCACATGCACGATGGCGTCGACTTCGCGGATGTTGGCGAGGAACTGGTTGCCCAGCCCTTCGCCTTTCGACGCGCCGCGCACCAGCCCTGCGATATCCACGAAGGTGATACGCGTGGGAATGATCTCGGCGGATTTCGCGATGCCGGCGAGCTTCTCGAGCCGCGCATCGGGCACGGCCACATCGCCGACATTCGGCTCGATGGTGCAGAACGGATAGTTCGCGGCCTGCGCGGCAGCGGTCTGCGTCAGCGCATTGAAGAGCGTGGACTTGCCGACATTTGGCAATCCAACAATGCCGCATTTGAAACCCATCATTCTTCCTTTTTTTCTGGCTTTTCTTGCGGCTTCGGCTTGTGCACCGGCGGATTGAGTATGAGGGAAATTTTGCTCATGAAGCCGACATCGTCGTCCTTTGCGAGCGCGGGCACAGCTTCCGCGATGGCAGAAAGCAGCGGCACCAGCCAATCCTCATCGGCTTTGGAGAAGTTCGCCAGCACATGGCCATGCACGCGGCCCTTCGTTCCGGGATGGCCGACACCGATGCGCACGCGGCGATAATCCGGCCCCAGCGTTGCGGTGATGGAGCGTAATCCGTTGTGGCCAGCGTCGCCGCCACCGGATTTTACTTTGATCTTCGCTGCCGCGAGGTCGATCTCGTCATGCATCACGACGACGGCTTCGGGCGGCAGTTTGAAGAAGCGCGCCGCGGGTCCAACCGAACGCCCGCTGTCGTTCATGTAGGTCATGGGCTTCAGCAAATACGTCTTGCGGCCGGCAATCTTGCCTTCGCTCACCGCGCCCTCGAAGCGCGAACGCCAGGGCGCGAACTTGTAGCGTTCGTGAATTGTGTCCAGCGCCATGAAGCCGGCGTTGTGGCGGTTGCGCGCATAGTCCGCGCCGGGATTGCCAAGCCCGGCGATGAGCAGCGGCGTGTCGGCCATGGCTTACTTCTTCGGCGCGGCCTTCGCAGCGCCCGCAGCGGCAGGCGCGGCACCAGCGGCGGGCGCGGCACCGGCGGCGGGCGCGGCACCTTCGGCCGGCGTGGCGCCTTCTTCCACAACGGGCGCGGCGGCGGCGGCAGCAGCGGCATCGGCAGCGGCGCGGGCTTCTTCGATCACGCTGGTCGGTGCAACGATCGACGCGATGATGAAGTCGCGCTCGCGGATAAGTGGCTTGGCGCCTTCCGGCAGCGTGATGCTGGAGATATGCACCGTGCCATGAATGTCGAGGCCGGCGAGGTCGGCTTCGATGTATTCGGGAATGTCGTCGGCGGGGCAGAGCATCAGCACTTCATGGCGGATGATGTTGAGCACGCCGCCTTTCTTCAGGCCGGGCGACTCCGCATGGTTCTTGAAGCGCACGGGAATATCGAGCTTCACCTTGGCGCCTTCGATCAGGCGCATGAAATCGACATGCACGGGGCGATCCGACACCGGATCGAGCTGGACGGCGCGCGGAATCACGCGCTGCTTCCTGCCCGCAACGTCGAGCATGAACAGGGTGGTGAGGAAATTGCCGCTGCCGACATGCAGCTCAAGCTCATGGCGCGAGAGGGCCAGGTTCTCGGGCTTGTCCTTGCCGCCGTAGAGCACGCCGGGGATCAAGCCCTTCTGGCGGGTCTGAAAGGAAGGTCCCTTGCCGGTGCCGCTACGGGCTTCAGCCTTGAGGTCCTGCATCTGGCGCATTGTCTTAAGTCCCTGATATTCCAGATGTTTCTCTGGCTCCGGCGGTGCGGTTCTGTCCGGAAAGGCGAGGCTTTTAGCGGAAGGACCCAGCCAACGCAACCGCTCGCATTTGAACGATGGGGACAAGGATTCTTCAAGCATTCCCCTTCACCATGCGTCCCATGACGTTGCCCAAATCCGCCCGCGCCGTGCTCTTCGGACTGTGCCTTGCCGCGCCGCTTTTGGGCGCCGCCCAGGCGCAGGACACGCCGGCTTTGCGTGCGTCCTACATGCCCGAGCAGGACCATCCTTATCATCTGGGCACCGGGGACAAAGTGCGCGTCATCGTTTACGGCGAGGACGATCTCTCCGGCGAGTTCCAGGTGGATGAGAACGGCGATATCAGCCTGCCGATGATCGGCGAAACGCGCGCCAGCGGCCTCACCGGCTCGCAGCTCGAACAGCGCATCCAGGCGACATTCGCCGACGGCTATCTCAACGACCCGCGCGTCAGCGTGCAGGTCACGCAATACAGGCCGTTCTATATCCTCGGGCAGGTAAACCGCCCGGGCCAATATCAGTACGTGAACGGCATGACGGCGCCCAACGCGATCGCGCTCGCCGGCGGTTATACCGATCATGCCGACGACAGCGACATCTATGTGCGCCGAGACGGCGACACGCACGAAGCCGAATTGCCGGCCGGCACCGGCACGCAGATCTATCCCGGCGACGTGATCCGCGTCACCAAAAGCGATTTCTGGACGGTGATGGACGCGGCCGAGCCTCTGGCAAGCGCATTGTCGCCCTTCGCCTATAGCACGCATTTCTGAACCTGCTGTTGCAATAGCTCTTGCGGCGCGGGCGCGGCTTCTGTGTCATGCGGCGATGTCCGGGCAATCCGATTCCACGGTCACGCTTTTCGCCAAACTCGATGCGCTGGGCATTGCGCACAAGACTTACGACCATCCGCCCGTCTTCACCGTGCAGGAGGCCGCGCAGCTTTATGAAAGCCAGCCCGGCGGGCATACCAAGAATCTCTTTCTCAAGGACCGCAAGGACGGATTGTGGCTGGTGGTCTGCCGCGACGATCTCGCCGTCGACCTGAAAGCCCTGTCGGACATCCTCGGCGCGCCGCGCTTTTCCTTCGGTTCGAGCGAGTTGCTGGTGGAGACGCTGGGCGTGACGCCCGGTTCGGTCACGCCGTTCGCCATTATCAATGATGCAGCCAACACCGTGCGCGTCGTGCTGGACGAAGGCATGTTCGCGTTCGAGGTGCTGAACTTTCATCCCTTGCGCAACGACCGCACGACGGCGATCGCAGCGAACGATCTGCCGAAATTTCTTACCGCCTGCGGACACGCCCCGCTGATCGTGACGATTCCGGCGCGCGCCTAGCAGCTTTCTTCTGCGCCGGCTTGCAGTTTTCCCAGGCTTCGCCGATCAGCGCCGCCAATTCTTTTTTGGACACGCCTTGCACCTGCACGATGATCTCTGCGCGCTTGCCCCACATGTATTTGACGAAGGTCCTGGGATCGGCGGCGAAGAGAAATTCCTTGCGCTCGTCCGGCAGATGCAGCCACAGCCCATCGGGGCGCATCACCGCGAAGATGCGTTTGGCGGTGCGCCAGGCCGGCCGGTGCCAATGATCGACCTCGCGCACCCCTTCCAGCGAAAGCGCGATTTTTCTGACATCGGCGGGCGTTGGCATGAACCCTCCACAGGTGTTGGCGGTTCACTATACGGGGCTTTTCTTTGGGCGAGCGAACGCCCATCTTTGGGGCCGGAAAGGAACCATTATGGCATTGATCGGACCTGGCGGACGGCCTGTCAGCAGCGCACCAAAGGCGGCCGCCGCGCCTGCCAGCCACGACAGCCCTCACATCAAGGATAGCGGCCTGGAGACCTTCGCCGCCGATGTTCTGGAGGCGAGCCGCGAAGTCCCCGTGATCGTGGATTTCTGGGCGCCGTGGTGCGGCCCCTGCAAGCAGCTCGGCCCCCTGATCGAGAAGGTGGTGAAGGAGGCGAAAGGCGCGGTGAAGCTCGTCAAGGTGAACATCGACGAGAACCAGGAGATCGCGCGCCAGCTTCGCATCCAGTCGATCCCCACCGTCTATGCCTTCAAGGATGGCCAGCCGGTGGACGGCTTCATGGGCGCGATCCCGGAATCGCAGATTCGCGAATTCGTCGGCCATCTCACGGGCGGCCATGGCGGCCACGATCACGGTGCCGAAGTGCTGGCCGCGGCGGATGAAGCGTTCGCGGCCGGCGATGTCGCGGCGGCGGCGCAAGCTTATGGCCATGTGCTGCAGGACGAGCCCGGTCAGCCCAAGGCGGTCGCCGGTCTGGCGCGCTGCTATCTGAAGAGCGGCGATCTGGAGCGCGCGCGCGCGACGCTGCAACTGGTGCGGCCCGACGGCGCCAACGACGATGCGATCCGTGCCGTCGATGCCGAACTGAAATTGCGCGAGACGGTGGCCGCGGCGCCGGTGACGGATACAGCCGCTCAGCGCGCGAAGGTCGATGCCAATCCGTCCGATCACCAGGCACGCTACGATTACGCGCTGGCGCTGGAGGCCGCGGGCGATCGCGAGGGCGCGCTGACGCAATTGCTCGAGATCGTCAAACGCGACCGCAAATGGAACGAAGACGCGGCGCGCAAGCATCTCGTCACGCTGTTCGAAGCGATGGGCCCAACCGACCCGCGCACCATCGACGCGCGGCGCAGACTGTCCTCCATCCTGTTCTCATGAGGTCCACATTGCGGCTCTATTCTTCGCTCGATGCGTTGCCGGCGACCTTGCCGGTGTTTCCCCTGACGGGGGCGCTGCTGTTGCCGCGCGGGCAGCTTCCGCTCAACATCTTCGAGCCGCGCTATCTGGCGATGGTCGATGCGGTGATGAGCGCCAACCGACTGATCGGCATGATCCAGCCGACCGAGCATGAAGAAAAGGCGCTGAAGCCGGCGCTGTCCGCCGTGGGCTGCGCGGGCCGCATCACCGGCTACCAGGAAACCGATGACGGACGCTATCTGCTGACGCTCACCGGCATCTGCCGCTTCCGCATTGCCGAAGAGCTCGTGGTGACGACTCCCTTCCGCCAGGCGCGCGCCGATTACAGCGCCTTCGGCGGCGACCTCGTCATCGGAAGCGAAAGCGAATTCCCGCGCGAGCGCCTTCTCACCGCGCTGCGCGATTATCTCTCGCGCCGCGACCTGAAAGCGGATTGGAGCTCGGTGATGAACGCGCCCGCCGAAACGCTGGTCAATGCTCTGGCGATGCTGTGTCCATTCCAGCCGGCGGAGAAGCAGGCGCTGCTCGAAGCGCCGGGGTGGGAGGAGCGCGTGGATACCCTCGTCGCGCTGCTCGAGATGGCGGGTGCGCCGTCGCCCGGCCGGCCGACGATGAATTGAGCCGCGATGGAGCCCGATCCCAAGCTGCTGGAAATCCTCGTCTGTCCCGTCACCAGGACGACGCTGCATTACGACCGAGAGAAACAGGAATTGATCGGCAAGCTCGCCGGTCTCGCCTATCCCATCCGCAACGGCGTGCCGATCATGCTGCCCAGCGAAGCGCGCGAACTCAACGAGGCCGAACGCTGTGGCGAATGACACGCCGTGGCCCAGCGAAATCCGGCTGGCGCCCGACAAGGCCCATCTGAAGATCGCCTTCGAATCCGGCGAGCACTTCGTGCTGGCGGCGGAATATCTGCGCGTGGAATCGCCCAGCGCCGAAGTGCAGGGCCATTCCGCCGAGCAGAAGCAGATCGTGGGCGGCAAGCGGGCGGTGAAGATCGCGGCGCTGGAGCCGGTGGGCAATTACGCCGTGCGCATCGTCTTCGACGACGGCCACGACAGCGGGCTGTTCTCGTGGAGCTATCTGTGCGAACTGGGCCGCGAGCACAGAACCAAATGGGCCGCCTATTTGAAGGCTTTGAAAGACCGCAGATTGGAGCGATAATACAGGCATGGTCGCAGAAAATCCCTGCGTTGCCGAGGTCTGCATCGCGAATACGTCGATGATCGTTTTGCTGCGCGACGGACGCGAGATCGCGACGCCGCTCTCGTGGTTTCCGCGTCTGGCTTCGGCGAGCGTCGAACAGCGGGCTGCCTGGGAACCGGCCGCCGCCGGGCACGGCATTCACTGGCCGCTGGTCGATGAGGATTTGAGCGTCGAAGGACTGCTGCAAGGTCAAACCGCATGGTTCAATGACGCGCGATCCGAATAAACCGCAACCCAATCCGCCGCGTTTCACGCGCTATATCGGCACGCAGCCGGGGCGCAGGATGGCGATCGTGCGGGGGCAGGATTCCGGACGCTGGACGGACATCTATCACCAGATCCTCACCATGCCGTGGATCGTGTTCCTGATCACGCTTGCGGCGATTTTCGTCGTGCTCAATGCGATCTTCGCGCTTCTCTACACGATCGATCCGCACGCGCTGACGAATGTGCCGGCAAACGATTTCCGCGATGCCTTCATTTTCAGCGTGGCGACGTTCGGCGTGCAGACCATCACGGGCGCCAGCCATGTCTCGATGTTGGCGAACGATACTTATGCCGCCGTCGTCGTGATGATCGAAGCGTTCACCGGCATTTTGTATCTCGGCATGGTGACCGCCATCATGTTCGCGCGTTTCTCGCGGCCTTTCGCGCGCATCCTGTTCAGCAAGGTCGCGATCATCGCCGATTTCGACGGTGTGCCGACGCTCATGTTCCGCGCCGCCAACCAGCGCGGCAACCGCATCCTCGATGCGGCGATCTCGGTGTCGCTGGCGCACGAGTCGACTTCGAAAGAAGGCCTCGTCATGCGCCGCTTCGACGAGCTGACGTTGATGCACGCGCGTTCGCCACTGTTTGCCTTGTCCTGGACCATTATGCATCGCATCGACGAGAACAGCCCGCTGCGCGGCATGAACTTCAAGATGATGTGCGAGCAGGAGTTCGAGATTCTCATCCTGCTCAGCGGCACGGATGAAACGCTGGCCGACATCATCTATGCGCGCCATAGCTATGGCCCGGAAGATTTCCGCTGGAACCACAGATTTGTGGACGTGCTCAGCATCGCCCCCACCGGCCACCGCATCGTCGATCTGACCCGGTTCCACGATACCGAGCCGTTGCCGGTTATGGTGCCGTTGCAGGCCTAGGGCTCGATCACCGCTTTGCCGATGATGCGGCGTTCGGAGAGGGTGCGCATGGCGTCGATGGCGCGGTCGAGCGGGAAGCGCGCGCCGATATGCGGGCGGATTTTCTTTTCCGCCAGCAGGCGGTCGATGGCGGCGATATTCTCGCGGCCCTTCTCGGGAAATTTGCGGCCATATTCGCCCGCGCGCACGCCGACGACGGAAAAGCCTTTGATCAGCGGCATGTTCACGCTGACGGACGGAATGCGTCCTGATGTGAAGCCCACGATCACCAGGCGGCCATTGAAGGCGATGCAGCGCACGCTTTCGTCGAACACGTCCCCGCCAACGGGATCGTAGATCACGTCCGCGCCGCGGCCTTGCGTGAGTTCTTTAACCCGCTCGCGAAAGCCGGAAGAGGGCAATACATGATCGGCGCCATAGTTTTTGAGGAAGGCGCGCTTTTCTTCGCTTGAGGCGGTGGCGATCACCGTTGCGCCCAGCACGCGGCCGAGTTCGACGGCGGCTAGTCCCACGCCGCCGGCCGCGCCGTGGACCAGCAAGGTTTCGCCTGCCTGCAATTCGCCGCGCCGCACGAGCGAGACGTACGCGGTGAGATAAGCGGTCGTGAAAGCCGCCGACGTCGCGTAATTCGCGTCGCCCGGAATGGCGCGCAGCGATGAGGCCGCGACCTGGTTCTCTTGCGCAAAGGCGCCAGAGAATCCGCCACCAACCACGCGATCGCCAACGCGCAAATGGCTCACCGCGTCGCCGACCGCCATCGCTTCGCCCGCGAATTCGCCGCCCACCACGAACGGCAATTCGGGATGATGCTGGTATTTGCCTTGCGTCATCAGGATGTCGGGAAAATTCACGCTCGCCGCGCGCACGCGCACGCGCACTTGATCCGGCTTGAGCGCGGGCAGCGTCACATCCTCGAAACGCAATGAATCCAAATCTTCGGACAGCTCGCGACAGACAAGCGCTTTCATGCGGGCGCCTTCATGCGGTGCCGTTGCTATTGGCCGTGTGTGGAAGTGCGCGAATGCCGCTCATGAAGAGAGTGGTGGCGAAATCGGCTGCGCCCTGTGCGTCGGGCTTTTCGCGCCGCACCAGCCTTTCGCTGATCTCGAACGCGACGCCCACGATGGACGCCATCAAATAATCGGCGTCCACTTGCGGGAACACGCCGCGGGCGATGGCTTTCTCGATGTCCTCGCGCAATTCCTCGAAGCCGGCGATCACTTCGGGCGTGTCCATGCGCATGCGCGTGGCGTCGGCGTTGTGGCGGATGGTGCGCAGGTCGAAATCGTCGCGCAGCACGAACTCGAAGAAGGTGCGGAAGGTGGCGGAGATGAATTCCTCCACCGTGCCCGCTTTCTCGCGCGCCTCGCGAAGCTGCGGACGGATGGCGAGCGCGATCTCGTCGCGGATCGCCTGATACACTTCTTCTTTGGATTGGAAATAATTGTAGAACGTGCCCGACGCCAGCGGCGTGGCGCGGATGATGTCGCGCACGGTGGTGGCGCCGTAGCCCAGTTCCGCGAACACGCCGCGGGCCGCCTCCAGGATGGTCTGGCGGTTGGCGGCTTTGGTCTGCTCGCGTTTGCCGCCCAGGCGAGGCTTGGGCGCGATCTTGACGGCTTCGGCTTCCACAAGGGTCCTCGCTGGGATGATAGGCGCCAAGTCTAACCAGACATGACACGGCGTCAATTTGGGCCGAATTCCGCGCGTTGACACGCTGCGCCTGGTGCCGTTCAACCCCTGCATGACCACGCCGCCGGACTGGATGAAGCTCGCCACCAGGCATATGGACGCGACGCCCTATCTCGAAGGCATTGGCGGCAAGATGCTGGAGGTCGGGCCCGAGCGCGCGATGGCGCGGCTGCCTTACGGTCCGCATCTGGTGGGCGATCCGGACACTGGCGTGGTGCATGGCGGGGTCATTACCGCGCTGCTGGATCACACCAGCGGTGGCGCGGTGATGGGAAGCCTGCGCGAGCCCATGCCGATCGCCACGCTCGATCTGCGCATCGACTACATGAAGCCGGCCACGCCGGGCGAGGCCATCGTCGCCGAATGTCATTGCGTGAAGGTGACGCACGAGATCGCGTTCGTGCGCGGGCTCGCCTATCACGCGGACGCCGCCGATCCCATCGCGCTGTGCACCGCGAGTTTCATCCTCATGCGGGCGAAGAGCTGATGGACCTGTCGTCGCGCGACCCCGAAGCCCTGCTCGCGGCGATTCCGTATTGCCGGCATCTGGGCATCCGCGCACAGATGCAGGAGGGCGGACTGCTTCTGGTCATGCCGTTCGCGGACAAGCTCGTCGGCAATGTCGTGCTGCCCGCCCTGCATGGCGGCGTCATCGGCTCGTTGCTGGAGACCGCGGCCGTCGTTCAGGCGATGTGGGAGATGCAAGGCCCGAAATTGCCCAAGCCGGTGGACATCTCCATCGACTACCTGCGGAGCGCCCGCGCGGTGGAGAGTTTCGCGCGCGCCCGCCTCGCCAGGATGGGCCGCCGCGTGATCAATGTGCATGCCCAGATGTGGCAGGAAGACGAAGCCAGGCCCGTCGCCACGCTGCGCGGACATTTCCTCGTCGGCAATTAATTCCAGCGCTCGTCGGGGCCGGCAAGGCTGTAGCGGCCGGCGCCGAGCAGCGCGACCGCAACGGCGCAGAACAGAAAGAAGCTCTCCGCTTCCAGCGCGTAGGCGCCGGTTTGCGCCGACACCTTGAACACCTCCGCCAGCCGCGCCAGCACGATCGCGACGATCACATCGACAATGATCAGCAACGCGCCGATGCGCGCGAAGATTCCCAGGATGATGAGAACCGGCGCCGCCACCTCGCCGAAATAGACACCGTAAACGATGAAATCCGGAAGATGATAATTCGCCAGCACGGCGCGGACGGGATCCACGCCGTTCAATATCTTGTGAATGCCGTGCAGCAGAAGAAGGCCGCCCAGCGTAAGGCGGAGAATCAATCTTCCGAGATCGTTGCGAATGGTATCCAAGGTGGCGCGATGGTTTGAACGTCATGAGATAACGCGGGCCACCGCGTTCGGCTCCGCCTATTTCGCGTCGGAGCCTACGGCGTCATTTACATTTGCGAATCCATCGCGCGTCAGACGTTGCAGAAGATCGTGCTTAATGCGCGCGATGACGCCGGGCCCATCAAACGCCAGCGCCGTGTAGAGTTGCACCAGATCGGCACCGGCGCGGATTTTCGCATAGGTATCCGCGCCCGAACGCACGCCGCCGACGCCGATGAGCACGAGCTTGCGGCCGACGCGCGCGCGCAACGCCTTCAGGATCGCCGTCGAGGGCGCGAAGAGCGGCGCCCCCGAAAGGCCGCCGGACTCGCGGGCGTTGGCGCTTCGCAAACTCGCAGGCCGCGCGATGGTGGTGTTGGTGGCGATGATGCCTTCGATGCCCGAAGCAAGCGCCGCATCGGCGATGCCGTCCAGCGCATCGGCGTCGATATCCGGCGCGATCTTCAGCAGCAGCGGCACGCGCCCGCGCAGCTTCGCCCGTTCCGTGGTGACGATTTCGAGCAGGCGCTTCAATTCGTCGGGATTCTGCAATCCGCGCAGGCCCGGCGTGTTGGGAGACGACACGTTCACCGCCACGTAATCGGCCAACGGCGCCAGCCGCGCGAAGGCCTTGCGATAATCGTCGGTGCGATCGGCGCTGTCCTTGTTCGCGCCGATATTGATGCCGAGGATCCCGTTGCGCGCGCGGCCGGCCAGTCGCGCCGCCATCGCGTCCATCCCGGCATTGTTGAATCCCATGCGATTGATGACGGCGGCGTCGGCGGCGAGGCGAAACAGTCGCGGCTTTGCGTTGCCCGTTTGTGGGCGCGGCGTGACGGTGCCGCATTCCACGAAACCGAAGCCCAGCTTCAGCATCGGCTGGGGGACTTCGCCATCCTTGTCGAAGCCGGCCGCCAAACCCAGCGGGCTGGGGAAGGATAGGCCCAGCGCGTCCACCGCCAGGCGCGAATCATCCGCGGGCGCATGGGGAATCAATCGGCCGCCGGCGCGCAGAAGACGCAGCGTGGCGCGGTGGGCGGCCTCCGGCGGCAGCAGGCGCAGCGCAGCGGCACCCAGATTTATCAGGCCTTTTCCCCGATTCATGACCCCATTCTAGCCGACAAAAAAAGACTTGATTGCTGCGGCGAATTTGGTAGGAATAGTTCACCCCTCTGGAACAAGTTTTCTCATGACAAGACCGGTAAAGCCGCTGACCCACGAACAGGTTTGGGACGCACTCGACATGCTCGCCGAAGAGCACGACATGTCCGCCTCCGGCCTTGCGAAAGCCTCCGGTCTCGATCCCACCACGTTCAACAAAAGCAAGCGTGTCGGTCCCGATGGACGTCCGCGTTGGCCCTCCACCGAGAGCATCGCCAAAGCACTGCAGGCGGCGGGCGCGACCATCGACGAATATGTTTCCTTCATCGGCGCTCGCGGCAAAGGCCGCGGCATGCCCAAGCGCATGGTGCCGCTGATCGGCATGGCGCAAGCAGGCAGCAAGGGATATTTCGACGACGCAGGTTTTCCCGCCGGTTCCGGCTGGGATGAAATCGCCTTTCCCGAAGTGGAAGACGAACACGCCTATGGTCTCGAAATCAGCGGCGACTCGATGACGCCGGTGTTTCGCGACGGCGACCGCGTAATCGTGTCGCCGCAAGCCAGCGTGCGGCGCGGCGATCGCGTGGTGGTGAAGACCCACATGGGCGAAGTGATGGTCAAGCAGGTCGGCCGGATTTCCTCCCAGCGCGTCGAGCTGAGATCGCTCAACCCGTCGCACGAAGACCGCGCGTTTCAGACGGCCGATATCGTCTTCATGCACCGCGTGGTGTGGGCGTCGCAGTAGTTATTGCGGATAGCCCTGGTCGCGTCTCACCAGCTTGGCGAACGCATCGTTATCGCCGCGGTTGAGGATATCGAGCAATTCGCGGGCGCGGCTTTGCTCCAAGGCATCGAAAGCCGTGGCGGGTTTGCCGGCGATGGCGCGTTTCAGCGAGTCCGCGATCGTGGCGTGAAAGCGCGCCGGATCGTAACCGCCCAGCACCAGCGCGTATTGATAGCGCAGCACCGGATTGTCCGGCGAGGCCGCAAAGGCACGCGCGAAATCATGCTGCCCTGCTTGCAGTGTCGCGCCGTAGATCATCTTCGCCATCGTCTCGCCGCCGGCGCGAACGACTTCGATGTTCCAGCCGCCCAGCGCCGCCAGCGCGCGTCCGTTGTGCGGATCGGCTTTCAGCGCCGCATCGATATTGGCTTTGGCTTGTTCGGGATAATTGCCGAGCCGCGCGCGGATGAGCCCGACAATGCGCCCCTGATAGCCGAGCGCCGCGGCCAAATAGGTATGGGCATCCGGATAATCGGGATCGGCGGCGATGGCTTTGCGCGCATAGCTTTCCGCGCGTTTCAGGCAAGCCAGGCACGGCGCGGTCATGGCCTCTTGCGCCAGCACGGCGCGCGCTGCGTAGGTCAATCCTTCGGCGCTATTCTCGGCGCCGCCGGCGGCTTCCGCCTGCTGATATTTCCCCGCGGCGTAGAGCTCGGCCGCGCTGTCGGCGCGTGCACCGGATGTGCAAAGCGCCGCGCAGAAGGCGAGGCAGTAAAGCCATCTCACGCGTGTTCGCCGGCCAGCGCGCGGCGGATCAGCGCCGCGGTTTGTTTGGTGCCGAACAGCGCCGCGAAAGAGCCGAAGCGCGGCCCCTGCGTCTGGCCGAACAGCACTTCGTACAGCGCCTTGAACCAGTCGCGCAGCGGATCGAAGGCGTGGCGCTTGCCAGTCTCGTAAACTTCGAATTGCACCTTTTCCGGATCGCGTTCACCGGCCAGCGTATCGAGAACGCCCGCGAGGTCTTCCAGCGCGGCGCGCTCTTTCTCGGTCGGCGCGCGATAGCGCTTCTGCGGCTTCACGAAATCCTCGTAATAGCGCAGCGCATAACCGACGAGACGGTCGAGGCCGGGATTGGCTTGCGGCGAGGCATGGGGCGCGTAGGCGCGGATGAAGCCCCACAGCAGATCGCGGTCGGACGCGTTGGAGGCGCTCACCAAGGTCAGCAGCAGCGCGAAGCTCACCGGATAGGTTTCATTCGGCGGATTGCCGTTGTGGATGTGCCACACGGGATTCTCCAGCCGCTGCTCATCCGACGTCTCGTTCGAATTGTAGCTGCGCAACAGATCCAGATAATCGTCCACCGCCTTCGGGATAACATCGAAATACAGCTTCTTCGCCGTGCGAGGCTTCTGGAACATGAACAGCGCGATGGATTCTTCCGGCCCATAGGTCAGCCACTCGTCGATCGTCAGGCCATTGCCCTTCGATTTGGAGATTTTCTGGCCCTTGTCGTCGAGGAACAGTTCGAACACGAAATGCTCAGGCGGTTCGCCGCCCGCGATGCGGCAGATGCGGTCGTACAGACCCTGATTGGGTTGATGGTCCTTGCCGAACATCTCGTAATCGATGCCGAGCGCGGCCCAGCGCATGCCGAAATCCGGCTTCCATTGCAGCTTGCAATGCCCGCCTTTGACGGACACCGTTTCCTGACTGCCGTCTTCTTCGATGTAGGTGATCGTGCCTTCGGTAACATCGCGCGCGACGACAGGCGCGAGCAGCACTTTGCCCGTGCGTGGGCTCACGGGCAGGAAGGGTGAATAGGTCGACGCACGTTCTTCTCCCAGCGTCGGCAGCATGACGGCCATGACGTCGTCGTATTTCGCCAGCACATGCATCAGCGCGTCGTCATAGACGCCGGATTTGTACATGTCCGTGGCGCTGCGGAAGTCGTATTCGAAGGCAAAGCGATCGAGGAACGCGCACAGCCGCGCATTCATGTTGCGGCCATAGCTTTCATGCGTGCCATAGGGATCGGGAATCGCGGTCAGCGGCTTGCCTAGATTGGCCGCCATCATCTCTTTGTTGGGCACGTTGTCGGGGACCTTGCGCAGCCCGTCCATATCGTCGGACATGGCGATCAGCCGGGTGGGGACGTCGGACATGGTTTCGAACGCGCGCCGCACCCAGGTCGTGCGCGCCACCTCGCCAAATGTGCCGATATGCGGCAGGCCGGACGGGCCATAGCCGGTCTCGAACAGCACCAGATCCGTCTTTTTCCCAGCTTTGGCCCGCTTTTCAAGGCGCGCCACCACCTTGCGGGCCTCTTCGAACGGCCAGGCGCGGGCATCGCGCACCAGCTCTTTGGACGGACGAAATGCGGCGGAAGGCATTGGAAATACTCGACCTTAAGCGTTTTGAAAGGCGCAAAAGCTAGGCTTCGGGCGGGGAGGCCGTCAATGTCCGGTCCTAGCGAACCAGTGCCGGAAGTGTTGTCGCAGACCGTTGTCGAAACCACGGCAAGCGAAGCCACTTTCGCAGATCGCGTGGATATTCTCTATCGGCTTGGACGCCATTATCTGTTTCTTCCGTTCGCCGCGCTTTGTCTGGCCGGCGTTCTCTACAAGAACCTCGTTCCGCTCTGGTTCGCGATCATTCCGCTGTTGCTGCAGATCGCGGCCACGGTGGCGACCGGGCGATTGACGGCTGCGTATCTGCGCCGCCCCGAAATCGACGATCCCGAGAAATGGGCGAACCGCTACACGCTGATGTCGGCGGTGTCGGGCGCTGCCTGGGGGATCGGCGCCTTCATCTGGTTCGAGCCCAAGGCATTTCCGGCCGAAGCGTTTCTGGCGCTCGCCTTTCTGGGCATGACCGCGGCGGAATTCATCGCGCGCTGCGCCCATCGCCCCGCCTATATCGCGCACGCCACGATGTCGCTCGGTCCGCTGGCGATCATGCTGGCGCTGCAGGGCGGCACCTATCCGTTGATGACGAGCGTGCTGATCCTGTTCTTCGGCGGCGTGCTGTATTCTTATTGCGATGCCATCGCCAACGTTCTGGACGAGAGCATCCGCCTGCGCCGCCGCAACGCGGACCTTGTCGCCGGGCTGTCTGCCGAGAAAAGCCAGGCCGAGAAGGCGCGCGACATGGCGCAGGCCAGCGTGCGCGCGAAATCCGCGTTCATCGCCAACATCAGCCACGAATTGCGCACGCCGCTCAACGCGCTGCTCGGTATGGCGCAGCTTCTGGAGCGCAGCGAACTCGACCGCGCGCAGAAGAGCCATGTGAAAGTTCTGCTCGAAGCCGGCCGCGGCCTGAAGACCTTGCTCGACGACGTGATCGCGTTGTCGCGCGATGAAGGCGAATACGAGGCCGGCAGCGAGGAGGACTGCGACGCGGCGCAATCGGCGCGCACGGTGGCCCGCCTGCTACAGCCGCGCGCCTGGGAAAAGCAGCTGCGCATCACCGTGACCGCCGCGTCCAATCTTCCGCGCGTGGCCTCCGACCCGCGCCGCGTGCGTCAGGTGCTGCTGAAGCTCGCGGACAACGCGGTGAAATTCACCGAGCGCGGCGGGGTGGAGATCGTTGTCGATTCCCAGACCAACGACGAGGGCCGCACGTTTCTGCGCTTCACGGTGACGGACACGGGGCTCGGCCTGGCGCCGGAGATGAAACCGCATGTGTTCGAGCCCTTTGCGCAGACCGACATTTCGTATGCGCGGCGCAACGAAGGCGCGGGGCTTGGGCTGGCGGTGGCCAAACGCACCATCGAAGCGCTGGGCGGCGCCATTGGCTATGAAAGCGAAGCGGGCGAAGGCGCGACATTCTGGTTCACCGTGCCCGGGGTGTGCGCCGCCTATAGCGAGCACAAGCAAGCCTCTCCCATCGCCGCCGATGCGCCGCCGCCGTGGAATCTGGTGTTCCTCGTCTGCACCGCGGATCCGGCGCTGCGCGCGCAACTGAGCAATCTGCTCGATCCGTTCGGCAATCGCCTCACCTTCGCCGCCAGCGCCATCGAAACCGTGACGCTTGCCGGACAAGGCGAATTCGACGCGATCGTTTCCACCGCGGCGGATGCGGATTCCATCGCCGCGGCGCCCAGCGTGCGCGCGCCGCTGCTTGCCTTGATCATGAGCGGGATGCGCACTCCCGCCGGTGCGGGCGAAGTGCTGCGCTGGCCGGCCTCGGCGGGCGCGCTCTACGCCTCCTTGCGCGAATTGCTCGGCCGTGCCGCCGATGCCGGCGCGCCGAAGGACGATCACAAGCAGGAGACGATCGCCGCGATCGACGCGCCGGCTTTCGCGGCGCTGGAAAAATCGCTCGGCCTTTCGACCTTGCTGGAGATTTTGCACACCTACATCAAGACCGCCGAGGAGCTTTGCAACAAGCTCGCGGAATCGAGCCAGCAAGAGGATTGGGACGATGCCGCGCGCATCGCGCAGGATATCGCCGGCGCGGCCGGAGGTCTGGGGCTCGCGGCACTGACCGCTGCCGCGCGCGGCTTCACCTACAAGGCGCGCGAGCATGACGACGCTCACGAGCTGCGCAACGCCGCCCAGATCGTCGTCGGCGAGCATCTGCGCGTGCGCAAGGCGCTGGCCAATCTCTATCCCGATCTCGCGGCGTAACGTTTTCCTTTCGTTCCGATGCGGAATTGCGCATAGTCGGCGGCGATGCCGCTCAATCTTCCTTCTCTTATTCCCGCTGCCGGCGGGGCGGTGATCGCGCTGCCCGACGGCACCGCGCGTCGCGCCGGCCTTGATGAAGCGCGCGCCCTATTTCGCTCCGGCGAAGTGCTGGTAGCCCACGCGGCCTTCGTCGCGGGACGCTTGAAGTCCGCGCCGGCCAGGCCCCTGTTCGATGTGCTGGAGTTGTTCGCGTATGTACGTTCGGCGCAGCCATTCGTGCCGAGCGCCATTGGGTTGGCGCGCGTGCTGGGTCTGGAATTCCCGCATACACCGGAAGCTTGCGCACGCGCGTTGCGCGATGCGGCCGATGCGTTGCTCGGAGAGCTGACGGCGCGCAACGAGAAAGAGCGCGCGCCGATGCGCCCTTTGGCCACCACGCTTGCGCGCGCCGGATGGCGATGGGGCCCGCTTGTACTTGCCGCGCTGGGCGAAGCGGAAGGCAAGCTCTCGCCCATTGCCGGGCTCGATGTGTGGCGTGGCGTGCGCCAATGGGAAGATGAAGCGCCGCCGCCGAAACCGGGATCGCTGCCCGTCGCAGCGAGCGAAGCGCAGATGCGCCTGTCTGAACTCGTGCGCCACGCGGGCGAAGCGCGCAGCGAGCAATCGCAATATGCCAGCGAAGCGACATACGCCTTCGGTCCGCGCGAACGCGCCGGCGCGCCGAAGATCGCGCTCATCGAAGCGGGCACTGGCATCGGCAAGACGCTGGGCTATCTGGCGCCCGCGTCGTTGTGGGCGGAGAAGAACGGTCCGGGTCTGTGGCTCTCCACCTACACGCGCAATCTGCAGCGCCAGATCGTGCAGGAGTTGGCGCGGCTTTATCCCGATCCTGCCGAGCGCGAGGACAAAGCGGTCGTGCGCAAGGGCCGAGAAAATTATCTTTGCCTGCTGAACTTCGAGGAAGCGGCCAAGCGCACCGCGCTGGCGCCGGGTCAGCGCGCGGTCGCGATGGCACTTGTCGCGCGCTGGATCGAAGCCACCAGCGACGGCGATATTTCCGGCGCGAGCTTCCCGGCGTTTCTCGCGGCATCGTTCTCATTGCGCGAGATCACCGACCGGCGCGGCGAATGCGTCTATTCCGCCTGTCCGCATTATCGCAGCTGCTTCATCGAACGCGCCATCCGCCGCGCGCGAAATGCGCCGATCGTCGTCGCCAATCATGCGCTGGTGATCGCGCAAGCCGCGCAGGATTGGCTGGCGGTGGACGAAACCACCGACGCGCCGGCGGAACGTCGCGTGCGCTATGTCTTCGACGAAGGCCACCACCTGTTCGACGCGGCGGATAGCGGCTTCGCGGCATTTCTCTCGGGCTCGGAGATGGCCGATCTGCGGCGCTGGATTCGCGGACCTGAAGGGCGCGCGCGCACCCGCATGCGTGGGCTGCAAGAGCGCCTCAAGGATCTGGTCGAAGGCGACGAAAGCGCGCGCGCCGCGCTTGACGAAGCGGTATCGGCGGCGAGTGCGCTGGCCGGCGAAGGCTGGACCTCGCGCATGAATGGCGCGGCGCCGCGCGGGCCGGGCGAAGCGTTTCTCTCCGCCGCCTACACCCATGTGCGCGCGCGCAGCCAAGACGCGGATGTTTTCTATTCGCTGGAAGCCGACACCGAGCCGTTGTCGCAAGCGCTGATCGAAGCGGCGCGCCAGCTTGGCTACGGGCTGCACAACATCGTGACGCCCCTCAAGAAGCTCGCCCATCTGTTGCGCAAGAAGCTGAACGACGAAGCGGGCGAGCTCGAAGCCTACAGCCGCGCGCGCATCGAGGCGGCGGCGCGCGGGCTGGAGCGGCGCGCGAAAATCGTTCTGCCCGCCTGGATCGCGATGCTCGACGCGCTGGAGACAGGCGAGCGGCGCGAGGAATTCATCGACTGGTTCGAGATCGAGCGCGAGGATGGCCGCGACATGGATGTCGGCCTGTGGCGGCATTGGATCGATCCCACCATTCCCCTGGCGAGTGAAGTGCTGGCGCCGGCGCATGGTGCGCTCATCACTTCGGCCACCTTGCGCGATCTGTCGGAAGGCACGGACGATTGGCAATCCGCCGAAGTGCGCACCGGCGCGGCGCATCTGCCGGAGCCGCCCAGGCGCGCCAGCTTCGGCTCGCCATTTGCCTACGCAGAGCAAGCGCGCATCTACATCGTCAAGGACGTGAACCGGCGCGATCTCGATCAGCTTGCGGCAGCATTTCGCGAATTGTTCCTTGCCTCCGGCGGCGGCGCTTTGGGATTGTTCACGGCAGTGCGTTCGTTGCGCGCGGTCGAGGCGAAGATCGCTGCGCCGCTCAACAATGCGGGCATCAATCTCTATGCCCAGCATGTCGATCGGCTCGATACTGGCGCGCTGGTCGATCTTTTCCGTGCGGAGGAAAACGCCTGCCTGCTCGGCACCGATGCGCTGCGCGATGGCGTCGATGTGCCGGGACGCTCGCTGAGGCTGGTGGTATTCGACAAAGTGCCGTGGCCCAAGCCAACCATTCTGCACAAGGCGCGCCGGGCGCGCTTCGGCAAGACCTATGACGATCTGCTCACGCGGCTGCGGCTCAAGCAGGCATTCGGACGGCTCATCCGCTCACACCACGACAAGGGCTGCTTCGTGATCCTGGAATCCGCCACGCCTTCGCGCCTGTTGTCCGCGTTTCCGCCTGAAGCCCCCGTGAAACGCTGCGGGCTCGCGGAAACGCTGCAGGACATTCGTGAATTCCTCGCTTCCGAAGCAATGCTGGCGGGTCAGGGAGCGTAGCCGGGCGATGACGTATCTGGGACAAGCGAGACGCGCAGCTATTCCGCAGGCGCAGAGTCGCGCTGGGTGTGCAATTCTTCGCGCAGCGCGCGCACTTCGTTGCGCAAGCCGATCAGGGTATCCTCGCGCGCTCTTTTCGGCGTCCCGACTTCGTGGTCCACGAAGAAGCTCGCTAGCGCCGCCGTGATGTAGCCGAACACGCCCAGCGAGAACATCGACAGGAAAAAGCACAGCGCCCGCCCGGCGGTCGTCACCGGCCAGTATTGCGAGCCGATGGTGGTCATCAGCATCGCCGTCCACCACACCGCGTCGCTGTAACTGTGGAAGCCGCCGCCCTGCTGCACGGTTGCGCCAAAACCCTGGACGGACAGCTGGCGGACATTCTCCAGGCTGTACATGCCGGCGGCCCCGCCAAAGAGCACAATCAGGGTGATGATGGTGATCCAGCCGACGCCGCGCCGGCCCATCGCATCGGTCAATTGTCCGATGCCGATGTTGAGCGAGGTGATGATGCGCACGAAGCTGAGCGCCCGGAGCGCGCTCAGCGCCTGCAGCACGCGCAGCAAGCGAAACGCCGGCAGGATCAGCGATATCAGCAGCAGCCAATGGGTTTTGAGGAAGTGCCATTTGTCCGGCGCGACGAAGAATTTCACGGCGAAGTCGATGCCGAACGCCGCCCAGATGACGTTGCTGAGAATCGCCAGCGGCGGCGGCAGCTTGCCGACAAAATCGGCGATGATCAGCCCGATCCAGATCACGGCCAGCGCGATCATCACCTTGTCGGTCATCTTGCCGAGTTGGTGCAGGAGGATGAAGCGCTCGTCGCGGATGACGGCCTTCTTAGCCTCGTCTGAATCGTTCATGCCAGGCCTTTCCCGAACTGCTCTGGGCGCATGTGCCCCGGGAGAGGAACTACGACCATGGGGCAGGCGTTCCTGATCGAGGGAGCGCGCGAGCATGGTTGCGGGGACAACGAAGGCGGAGGTCGCTCAAAAGACGGCGAGCATCGAACGCGCCGAGATTCACAAAGCTTCCAAGCACATCAAGCAAAGCGCCGAGGACGTTGCCGATAGCGCAGGGCAGATCGAGGACAGCGCCGATATTTCCACGGCGCTGGCCGCCGACCGCACGATTTACGCCGCGGAGCGCACTTACGCGGCGTGGGTGCGGACCGGCTTTGCTGCCATGGCCTCCGGCGTGGGGGCCAAGGCGTTTTTGCAGCACATCCTGCCCACGTTGCTGACCCAGATCGCGGGTTCGCTGCTCATCCTGTTCAGCGCCCTTTGCTTTTGCGCCGCCGTGTGGCGGGAATTGGTGCCGCGCTTCAAAGACCCCGCACCCAATGCGCAACGCCTGCCGCGCTGGCTCCTGTTTGCCGTCAATGGAACGCTCGTCCTGGTGGCGCTGGCGGCGTTGGCCAGCGTGTGGGTGGGTGTGCCATGAGGAATCGGTCCACAGGGCTCAGTAGACTATCCCAGAAATGTTTGTATTTTTTCCTTCGTGAGGCTATAGTGGGGGGCTGAACAAGGAGAATCACATCGCAAGCTTCAAGACTGTCCGCCGGCCCCGAAAGCGCGCACTGGTTCCCAAGGCGATTTCCAAAGCGCATCAACCGCTTGGCGTGCGTTTGGCGGGGTTGAATTCAAATTTTTGCAGCCCCTCCCGTCCCAGGGGCGGCGCGCCGTTCGGCAACAGCAATGCGCTGCGTCACGGCCGCTACACACGCGAGCAGCGCGCCTTCCGCGCCGAGGTTCTGGCACACCTGCGCGACAGCAAGATGCTCATTGCGGCCGTGAAACGGCTGCTCCGCGAGGCGACTGGGGATATTCCCGCCGCTCCGTCGTGACCCGCGCGGCTGGCGAATCTATAAAGCCCCATGTCCGACGCAGCAGAAAATCTTTTCGGTGACGCCGGCGGCGAGTCCGCCTTCGGGCGATTCTCGACCGGGATTTTGCCCAGCCACGTTTTGAAGCGTCTGATCCGCGCGCGGCGCGAGATCCTTGCCACCGAAGAGATCGAGGATGCGCAAGTTCAGCCCGCCAGCATCGACCTTCGGCTCGGGCCCGTCGCGTACCGGGTGCGCGCGAGCTTCCTGCCCGGCCCGGCCGCGACGGTGGAGGAAAAGCTCGCTCGCGTCTTCATGCATGAGATCGACCTGACGCACGGCGCGGTGCTGGAGACCGGCTGCGTCTATATCGTGCCGCTGCTGGAGCATGCCGATTTCTCCGCGCGGGTTTCCGGCGTGGCAAATCCTAAGAGTTCCACCGGCCGCATCGACGTGTTCACGCGCCTTATCACCGATCGCGCGCCGGCCTTCGACCGGGTGGAATCGGGCTATCGCGGACCGCTCTTCGCCGAGATCAGCCCGCGCACCTTTCCCGTTCTGGTGCGCAAAGGCTCCAAGCTCAGCCAGCTGCGCATCAGGAGCGGCAGTCCCCAATTCACCGATACGCAGCTGCGCCGGCTTCACGCCGAGTCGCCGTTGGTGAGTGGGGCGGCGGACATCGACAGCGGTCTTGCTCTGTCCATCGATCTGCTGGGAGACGGCGGGGGGCGCATCGGCTGGCGCGCCAAGCGGCACACCGGCCTGATCGATGTCGACAAGCGCGGCGCGCTGGATGCCCATGAGTATTGGGAATCGGTCGAGGCCACGCGCTCCGGCCACATGATTCTCGATCCCGACGAGTTCTACATTCTCGTCAGCCGCGAGGCCGTGGCGATTCCGCCGGACTACGCCGCTGAAATGGTGCCGTTCAATCCGCTGGTCGGCGAGTTCCGTGTGCATTATGCGGGCTTCTTCGACCCGGGATTCGGGTTCGAAAAGGGCCAGCCGCCCAGCGCCCGCGGCGTGCTGGAGGTCCGCTCTCGAGAAGTGCCGTTCATCCTCGAACATGGCCAGATCATTGGCCGGCTGGTGTTCGAACGGCTGACGGATCCGCCGCCGCAGGCCTATGGTGAAGGCCTGGGCTCCAATTACCAGCGCCAGGGGCTCAAACTCTCCAAGCACTTCAAGCCGGTATAGGTATTTCGCTTTGCCTAGATTGTGGCTGTGAAATCACACTGTTGCATTTTTTGCGTTCCAGCCATGCGCGCCCATTGCATAAGAGGGTGTTCCCGGGAAAATTCACCTCGCCGCGGGTCCAGACGGCATAGGGGGCTAGTGCCCGCGGTTCGAGTGGGTCCGCATTAAAGGGGGCAGCGTGAGGCGGCTACGGCGCGATTGGCGCCGGCCGCCTCATGAATTTCTAGGGCATCCCGGAACGATGAACCTGCGAACGTCCCGATTGTTCCTGCGTCCTCTGGCGAAAAGCGACGCCTCCGCCTTGTTCGAAGCGCGGCGCGATCCGGAGGTCATGCGCTACTGGGACTGGCCCGCCCAAAAAAGCGTCGGCGAAGTCGAAGGCGTCATCGCCGATCATGCGCCGCAGGTCGCAGACGGCAATGTGCTGTGGTGGGCCGTCGCGCTGACGCCGGACGGCCCCGCCATCGGCGAATGCGATCTGTCGCAGATCGATCAGCACAATGGGGTCGCGGAAGTGGGCTTCCTGTTCGCGCGCGCCTATTGGCGCAAGGGCTATGCGCGCGAGGCGATGCAGGCGGTCATCGCGCATGCCTTCGGGACGCTGGGCCTGGAGCGGCTCGTGGCGCGGATCCATGCCGGCAATGAAGCCTCGCGCCGGCTGCTCGAAGACCTCGGCTTCGTCTATGAAGGAACCTTGCGGCGGCATGTCCTGCGCGACGGCGAACGCCGCGACTGCATCCTCTATGGCCGGCTCAAGGGCGATCGCTAAACTTCGACTCGATTGCCCGTCTAAATCGTCACAAACCTTGCCGCTTCGCTTTATCGCGTCGCAACGGCTGCGCGCGCAGAGTTGTTGCCGATCACGGCGAAGAGGCAGCGGCATGTACACGGTTGTGATGGCGTCGCAAAAAGGCGGCTCGGGCAAGACGACGTTGTCAGGCCATCTCGCGGTCGAGGCGGAACGCGCGGGCGCCGGCCCTGTCGCGCTGATCGATACCGATCCGCAAGGCAGCCTGTCGCAGTGGTGGAATGCGCGTTCGGCGCAATCGCCGCATTTCGCGCAAGTCAGCCTGTTCGAGCTCGACACCGCACTGGAAGGCTTGCGCAAGGCCGGCATCCGTCTGGTTGTCATCGATACGCCCCCGGCGATCACCGAATCCATCACTCGCGTGGTCGCGCATGGCGATCTGGTGGTGGTGCCGACGCGCCCCAGTCCCCACGATCTGCGCGCGGTCGGCGCAACGGTGGACATCGCGGAGCGCAATCGGAAGCCGCTCATCTTCGTCATCAACGCCGCCACGGCGCGCGCGCGCATCACCGGCGAGGCGGCGGTGGCATTGTCGCAGCACGGCACCGTGGCACCCGTGACCGTCCATCATCGCGTGGATTTCGCCGGCAGCATGATCGATGGACGCACCGTGGGCGAAGTCGATGCCAAATCGGCGTCTGCGAAGGAGGTGCGCGATCTGTGGACCTACGTTCAGGACCGTCTGTCGCGGCTGGTGAGGGATCCGACGCTCATTCCCGAAAACAAGCCGCAGCACTTCGCGGTGTCGGCACTTTCCAACGGCGAGGACGCCTCGGCGCCTGCTGTGGAAGAGATTTCGCTGGAGCCGCCGCCGATGGTCGAGCCGTGGGACGGTGTCGAGCGGCGCGCCGGTCCCGATCGCCGCGAGCTGGCGCATGGCGTTCCGCGCTTTGGCGATCGGCGGGTCCACGCCTTCGGGCGGCGCGCGACAGACGCGCCGCAATTCGGCAAGGCGGGAAACTAATGAGCGGGAGATTTGCCACCATCACCGCCGATCTCCTGGCGCGAAAGGGTGCGGCGATGCCCTCGGCTGTCGTTGCGAAACCGCTGCTGGATTGGACCGCGCCGGTGCAGCATTGGGCGCCGCCTGTGCGTCTCGCAGCAGCGGAGTCACACGGCAGCAACCATCAACATCTGCATCGCGACGAGGCGCATTATCTTCGCAAGATCCAGATCGGGCTTTCCGATCACGATCACGAACGGCTGCGCATTCTTTCCGCGCGCAAGGAAGCCAGCCGCCAGCAGATCGTCCGTGACGCACTCGTGGCCTATTTCAAGAAGCAGGCGCATGCCTATGGGGACGAATGCCGTTGTCTGGGGGCCGGGGAAACCTGCCTGAACGCCTGCGGATCGCGCTAAGCGCGGTCAGGACTTCGCCCGCCAAATCCGCTAAGATGCGGCCGTCTTGGGGGGCAGGACATGAGCAGGATTTCTGTCGGCACGGTAACGACGCAGAGCTACAGCTTTGCATTCGGCAATTTTTTTGGTGTTCTCGGCATCGTCTGGCTGCCGCTTGCGATCGAATTCGCCGGGCTCTATCTGCTTGCGATTCCCTACGTCCAAGCCATGGCCGCGCTGTTCCAGAACTTGCCGCAGGCGGACGGCAGAACGGGCATGCCGCCGGAAATCGCCGTGGCGATGCAGTCTCTGTCGCGTTACGCGATCTTGTTTGTCGTCGGCAGCCTGTTTCTGCGCGCGGTCATGATGTTGGGCATCACGCAGGAAGCGCTCGGCGTCCGCAAGGGGCCGCGCTTTGCCTAGTTCGCCATCGGCCGGGATGTGTGGCGGCTTTTCGGCGCCTATTTCATTTTTTATATCCTTCTGCAAGTCGCCGTTGTCGCGATCATCGTCGTGGTCGCAATACCGTCGGTGATCCTGGGGGTAATCGTTGCGGTGCTGTGGGGCAATCGTTTTGCGCATAGCGTGACCGGCGGCGTGTTCGTGGGCCTGGGCATCTTCGCGATCGCAGTGCTGGTCTATGGCGGCATTCTCTATTTCGTCATGCGCCTGGGGTTTCTGCTCACCCCCGTCGTCGTCGTCGAGAAGAAGATCGACATCGCGCGTGTCTGGAACCTCAGCAAGGACAATGCGGGGCGGATGTTCCTCGCTTGCCTTGCACTCTTCCTTCCGATTTTCATCGTCTGCGTTGCGATGAGTTTGGCCGCTCTTGTCTACGCGGCGTTCCCCGCCTTTGCGTCTCTGCCGCACAACGCTTCAGGCGCAGAATTCGGCGCGCATATGAGCGCGTTCTTTAATATTCTGCTCCGTGCGTGGTTCGTTATCCTGCCCGTGGCGGTGATCTTCGCGACGCTTTTCTACGGCCTCGCCGGAAGCGTCATGACGTTCTGCTATCGTGCACTCACTCCGCCGCTGAAGCCCTTGGGCGAGGCGCCTGCGCTGGGCTGAATACGCCTTCCCCGAACGAGATCGGCGAGGAACCAGGGGGCGTAATAGACAAGCGCCGAGGCGAATCCGAGCAGGATCAACACGGGAATGTAGCGCGGCCACGCCGGCATGAAGTCGAAAAGCGAGACATTCGCCGGCTTGGCCCGCAGGAAACCGTAATCGACATTCAGCAGCCAGTCGGTCGATCCCGCTGCCGCGGCATAGAACAGCGACCAGCCGATCACGGGCAGCAGTGCGGACACATGGGGCCGCATGCGCGTGCCGAATGTGAGATAAAGGACGCCGGCTATCAGCCCGCCGTGCGAAACCGAGAAGATGATGAAGCGAACTTCGGGAAAGCCGTACGGCGTGCCGGGCGTAATGAGCCCTTGCAGCGTTCCTGCCAGCGCCCAGAAATAGGCAAGCTCATAAGCACGCTGGTTGCGCCCCAGCAGCGCAACGATGGCCGCCACTGCGGCCCAGTCGCACAGGTTCATCGGCAGCACGTCGCTCCAGTTGAGCCAGCCGCGCCGCCAGAACAGCCCGTACCAAAACACCCAGTTGGCGATGAGCAGCGCGGCAAAGCCCCAGCGCACCATCCGATCCGCGACGCGAGAATCGTCGGCCCGTACCATCAGCGCAAGCAGCACCGGGACCATGAAGGACAAGCACATCACGGCAATGTGAGCGGGTCCGAAGAGGACAAAAGGTGGCTGCACGATCCGTCTCGTTGGGCGCAATGCCTACGTTACAGCGAAGTTATGCCCCACGCACGTATTGCGTTCGGCTGCGCCAAGCTATCCCTAGTCTATGTCCGCGTCTTGTGCATGATCGCGGCCGGGAGCGTCACTTTTCTGTGCCGGGAGGGCAATCATCTATGAAATCGTTTCTGAAATTATCGGCCGCCGCGATCGGGCTGGCCGCCGCAGCAACTGTGTCGGTCATGGCCGCGCCGGGACCTACACCTTATCCGATGCCGCCGCCGATCCCTGCGCCGCAAGACATTCCCTATCCGGGCACGATCGATCTTTCGGTTGATGCGACGGACACCATGCGCGGCATTTTCCATATTCACGAAACCATTCCCGTCTCGCAGAGCGGCGATTTGGTTCTGCTCTATCCGGAATGGCTTCCAGGCAATCACAGCCCGAGCGGCCCCATCGACAAAGTAGCCGGGCTGACGATCCATGCCGGCACGGCGAAGCTTGCCTGGAGGCGCGACGTCGTGAACGTCTATGCGTTCCATGTGAACGTGCCGAACGGCGTCAAATCCATCGACGTGGATTTCCAGTTCCTTTCGCCGGTTGAGACGAAAGAGGGGCGCGTGGTGATGACCCCGCAGATGCTGAACCTCGAATGGAATGAGGTTTCGCTCTATCCGGCGGGATATTTCTCGCGCGACATCATGGTGTCGCCGGCGGTGAAGCTTCCGGCGGGCTGGAAATTCGGCACCGCATTGGAAACCGCGACGTCCAGTGACGCGACGACGGCGTTCAAGACCGTGCCTTACAACACGTTGGTCGACTCCCCGATGTTCGCCGGCAAGTATTTCGAGCGTATCGATCTCGATCCCAGCGGCCAGACCCACGTGCACATGGATGTCGTCGCCGATCAGCCCGACTACCTGACGATGACACCGGAGGAATTGGAGGTGCACCGCAACCTGGTGCAGCAGGCGTACAAGACCTTCGGCTCCCATCATTACGATCATTACGATTTTCTGCTGTCGCTCTCGGACCGGATGAGCGGAATTGGCCTGGAGCACCACCGCTCGAGCGAAGACGGCGCCGGCACAAAATATTTCAAAGACTGGGACAAGACCGCCGCTTATCGCGATCTGCTCAGCCACGAATACACCCATTCGTGGAACGGCAAGTTCCGCAGGCCGGCGGATTTGTGGACTCCGAATTTCAACGTCCCCATGCGCGATAGCCTGTTGTGGGTCTATGAAGGCCAGACGGAATTCTGGGGCCAGGTTCTTGCGGCACGCTCAGGCCTGTGGAGCAAGCAGCAGGCTCTCGACGCGATCGCGATGGACGCGGCGACTTATGACGAAGGCCAGCCCGGCTGGAAGTGGCGTCCCCTGGAAGACACCACCAACGATCCGATCACCACCCAGCGCCGGCCGATCCCGTGGCGCAGCTGGCAACGCAGCGAAGACTATTATGTCGAGGCGGAGCTTTTCTGGATCAACGCGGACATGATCATTCGCCAGCAGACGCATAATCAGAAATCGCTGAACGATTTTGCGCGCGGGTTCTTCGGCATTAACAACGGCAGCTTCGTGACGGTTCCCTACACCTTCGACGACGTGGTGAAGGCGCTGAACGCGGTGACGCCCTACGATTGGGCCGGGTTTTTGCACCGGCATCTCGACCAGATCGCGCCTGCACCGCTGGATGGTCTCACGATGGGCGGCTACAAGCTCGTCTATACCGACAAAGAGAGCGATCTGGAAAAGTCCGGCGAAGGGATCCGCAAGTTCACGGATCTCACTTATTCCCTGGGCGTCGCGCTCGACAAGGAAGGCAACGCCACTGGTGTGCTTTGGGACGGCCCGGCGTTTAACGCAGGCCTCACGGTCGGCAGCCAGATCGTGGCTATCGACAATGTGGCTTTCGATGCCGACCGCCTGAAGGACACCGTCACCGAAGCGAAGACGAATAAGCGCCCCATCGAGTTGCTCATCAAGCGCGGCGATACCTATCGCATGGTCTCGATCCCGTATTACGGCGGTCTGCGCTATCCGCATCTGGAGCGCATCTCCGG
>DASXFK010000019.1:0-20221 GCA_036489635.1 Rhizomicrobium sp.
GCGAGGCCGGGGTTGAGCGCCAGCGCGCGCTCGGCGGCGGCCAAACCGTCTTCGCCATGGCCGCCATGCATGAACCGCAGCGTCATTTGTCCAAGCGCCATCAGCGCCCAAGCCTGCGCATAATTCGGATCGACCTCGGTCGCACGTCTGCAGATGCGGATCAAACCCTCCATATCCCGCAGATTGTTTTCATAGGCGGCGGCATAACCCTGTCGCGCCATGAGCAGGAGATTGTACGCTTCCACATTGGTTGTGCCGCGATTTTCGATCGCCTTCTTTTCTTCCGGCACGAGCTTCAGCTTCAGCGCCTTGACGATGGCTTCCGAGATTTCATCCTGCAGCGCGAAGATGTCGCTGAGGTCGCGGTCATAGCGTTCGGCCCATACATGATCGTTCGATGCGCCGGAGATGAGCTGCGCGGTGATGCGCACGCGCCCGCCGGACTTGCGCACGCTGCCCTCCAGCACATGACTCACGTTCAGTTCGCGCGCGAGCTTTGGGATATCGACGGTCTTGCCCTTGTACATGAACGAGGCGTTGCGCGAGAGAACCGATAGCGCCGAGACCTTGGACAGATCGGTTATGATGTCTTCGCTGATGCCGTCGCTGAAATACTCCTGCTCCACGTCGCCACTCATGTTGGCGAAAGGCAGCACGCAAACCGACAGCTTGTCCTTGCGTTCCACCGCGCGAATCTCCGGCTTTTCCTGTGCGGCGGCGCGGACCGAAAACACATGCACCGGCCGCTCGATATTCTTCACCGTATGCTCGCCCATGTCCTCGAACAAGACGGGCGCCTTGCCCTCCACCTGATCGCGGACGATGCGGGACAATGCCACGCCGCCGGGCTCGGCCAGGGTCTGCAGCCGGGCGGCCACGTTCACGCCTTCGCCGTAGATATCGTCCCCTTCGACAATGACCTCGCCGAGATTGATGCCGATGCGGTATCGGATGCGCCGCGCGGCTGGCAGGCGGGAATCGGCTTCGGTCGCGTCCTGAATCGCGAGCGCGCACGAGACTGCCGCAATGGCGCTGCCGAATTCCGCAAGCGTCCCGTCACCCATCAGCTTGAACACACGTCCCCCAAAACCGGTGACCTGCGGATCGAAAATGCGGGCGCGATTGGCCTTCAGCCGCTCCAGCGTGCCGCTCTCGTCAGCCTCCATGAGGCTGCTGTAGCCGACAACATCGGCGGACAGGATGGCGGTAAGTTTGCGCTGCATGCGATTAGATTGGTGACCCTCGCGTCACCAATCTAACAGCCCGGGAGGCGATGTTCACCCCTCTATTCTGGCGCAATCCAAAATGTTTTCAGCCTTTTACCCGCGTCAAATCGGCCGTGAAGTTGGCCACCCAGGTCTTTCCGAAATCGGCGGAATAGGATTGCTCGAAGTGGTAGCTGTTCGGGCCTGCCGGCGTCCATTGCTGGCGCACCAGCATGGAGCGGCCCTTGTAGGTGTCAGACCCGATGAAGGTGCCGACGCCGTTCTGAAACTCACCGATCGCGGGCGAGCCCATGTCCGAGCCTTGCGGGAAGTAGAGATTCCACTGGCGCGTCGTCTGGTCATAGAAGAACAGGTTCAGCACCGACAGGTGGCTCGGCCCATCGGCCTCGATGGTTTCGACATCGGCGTTGCCGTCCAGGATCGGCTTCGTGGTCTTGATCCCGTCATAGCTGATCCATTTGCCCGGTTGCGCGAACGGATCGGGGGCGCGGCGGATATGGGTGTGAAACGTGCCGAGCGCGAAGTCGAAATCGTGGACGCCGTCATGCAGCGGCGCGGGCGCAGTCTGCGCGACGGCCGGCGCAGCGATCAGTACCGTCAAGGCAAGTGCAAAGCGCGTCATCGTGCTCAACCTTTCACGCGTGCGTAGGTGTTGACCCAGTTCAGTTCCCACGTCTTGCCGCCATCGTCGGAAAAATATTGTTCGGACGATGCATGGTCCGCGCTTTCCTCCTTCGAGATGAAACGCACGAGGATGCTGCGGCCGTTGCGCGTATCCGGGCCGATGAATTCGATGCCGCCGTCGCGCAATTCGCCATAAAGCGGCGTGCCGAAGGTCGCGTTGCCCGCGCTGGTGAAGTTCAGGCTCCATTGCTGCGCCGCCGCGTCGTACAGCCGGATCGCGACGAAATGCAGATGCCCCGCGGCACCGTCTTCTTTCACCTCGGCGATGTTGGCTTTGCCGCCGTGGACAGCGGTAACGATTTTGCTGCCGTCATACGTCACCCAATCGTTCGCATGCGCCAGCGGATGCATCAGGCGCTTGGTGTGGATCGACCAGGTGCCGATTTCGGAATCGAAATCGTGGCTGCCGTCGCGCGCAAAAGCGGGCGACGCCAGCAGCGCCAGGGCAACAACGGCAAGAAGTTTTCGCGATACCATCCGAACGTCCTCATGGGCTATGATGCGAACGACAGAGAGTTAGGCGCCGCGATGAACCAGATTCAATTCCGTACCAATCCGCCACGAGGTGGCATTCCCACCACCGTGGGCGGCTGCCCGATGCGCACCGCGGTGGGCGTGATCGGCGGGCGCTGGAAGCCGCTGATGCTGCATTATCTGCTGCAGAAGCCGCATGGTTTCGGCGAGCTGCAGCGCGCCTGCGATAACGTGGCGAACAAGACACTCGCCACACAATTGCGTGAACTGGAACGCGACGGGTTGATCTCGCGCACGGTGAACGACGATGCGCGCCGCAGCGTCTGTTACGCGCCGACGGAAGACGGTCTCGCCATGCAGCCGGTGATCCGCGCGCTGCTCGCATGGGGCAAAAACCGCCTCGCCGCGGCCGATGCCGCACGAGAAGCTCTCTCACCCGCCCCTTGAGGGCCCCTTGAGGGAGAGTCGAAACGCGCCAAGCTTTTCGGAGAGGGGTATTGGCGGGCGATTTCGCCAAACTTCGCGCAACGCTCGCAAATGCAGCGCGATCCGCCGAAGTGGACACCGAATCGGATCATGCTCTCGTCAGTGTTCTTCGATCGTCACGCGGTCGGGATAAAAGGCGAGATGGTCCTTGATCGGAGCCACCGCGTCGTAAGGCGTCTCATATGTCCACACCGCATTTTTGCCGCGCTCGCCCAGCGCCGGAATGCTGAAATAGCAGCAATCGCCTTTGTAGGGGCAATAGGTGCGATGCTCGCTGCGCGTGAGCTGCGCCATGTCGGCGTCGGCGCGCGGGATGTATCGCACCGGCGGATAGCTCGCCTCGCGCAAGGTAAGCGCCGCGCGCGTATCGGCCAGCGAACGGCCCGCGACACGGACGGTGACGCGGGCCGGATTGTTTTCGATGGCGATCGGATGATCGGGGCCGGGAATTTTCATCGCGTGGGTCATGGCGAAATCATCCGCCATTCGCGGTGGCGATTCAATCGCGGGCTCAATCGCGGCGGCTCAATCGCGATAGGCGCGGGCTTGGTCAATGGCCTGATCGGCTTGATCCATGCCGTCGTCCATCGCGTTGCGGTAACAATCGGCGCTGCCGAAGCGGTCGCTCGGATCGGCCGGCGCGCTTACCGGATAAAGCGTGTCGAGCCTGCGGCACAATTCATGCGCGGTGTAACGCACCCGCTCGCGCAAGCGCCGCGCGCCCCACGCCGTCGACAAATCCAGATCGTCGAAGCGCACCGGGCGGGTCAGCGCAACGTTTTCAATCGGCGCGCCGATGTCGCTGCGCTCATTGGAATAATGGCGATGCGGCGCGATGACGATGACGTTGTCCGGGCGATCGTAGCCGGGAGGTGGGCCATATTCCTGCGCCAGGGCGCCCGATGCCGTGAACAGAATGGTTGCGGCGGAAAGCGAGAGAATACGTGCGAGTGAAGTGCATGACATGGCCAGGTTCCTTGTGTTTGGCCCCGCGCCTGGGATGAAAACGGTTTGGCGCGAAGAGTGTTCCGCTGGCCGTGTTGCCCGGGCAAATCCGCCCTTGTCAGCGCAGGCGCCGTCGCGGAGATTGTGTCGCTTCGCAAATCGGATCGCAGCCTTGAGCACCGCCTCCCTCGAGACGTTCCAAAAGAACAACGCCTCCGACACCCGCTTCATCGGCCACCCCGTCGGCCTCGGCTGGCTTTCAGCGTCCGAATTCTGGGAGCGGTTCTCCTATTACGGATTGCAGTCGCTGCTGGTGCTCTACATGACGAAGTGGCTGTTCACGCCCGGCCATATCGCGCATGTCTGGGGCTTCACCGCCTTTCGCCATTTCATGGAAGGCATTTACGGGCACCAGACCTCGCTGGCGCTGGCCTCCAACATCAACGGACTGTATTCGGGCCTTGTCTATGTCACGCCGCTGGCGGGCGGGCTGCTCGCGGATCGCGTGATCGGGCGCACCAGCGCGGTGACCATCGGCGCGTTTCTCATGGCCATCGGCGGATTCCTGATGATGTCCGACGCCACGTTCCTGCCGGCGATCGCATGCCTGCTCATCGGCGTCGGCTGCTTCAAGGGCAACATCGCAAGCCAGGCCGGCGATCTGTACACCATCGACGACCACCGCCGTGCCGACGGTTTCCAGATCTACTTTATGGGCATCCAGTTCGCGGTGATCTTCGCGCCCATCGTCTGCGGCACCTTGGGCCAGGAATACAACTGGCATTGGGGCTTCGGCGCGGCGGGCGCGGCGATGCTGATCGGGCTGTGCGTCTATCTCGCCGGCCGCAAGAATTTTCCGCCGGAGCCGCTGCGCAAAAAAGGCGACGCGGTGGAAAAGCCGCCGCTCAGCGCCCGCGACTGGGGCACCATCGCGGTGCTCGTCGTGCTGTTGCCGATCCTGGCGCTGTCATTGGTGAGCAACAACGAGATCTTCAACGCCTATCTGATCTGGGCCGACAAAGCCTACCAGCACACCTTCTTCGGATTCGATACGCCGATCAGTTGGATATTGTCGTTCGATTCGGTGATCTCCTCGATCCTGATGGTCGGCGTCATCGCGTTCTGGCGATGGTATGGACGCCATTGGGCCGAGCCCAATGAGATCACCAAGATCGTGATCGGCACGGCGATCAGCGGCTGCGCGCCGCTGACGCTGGCGGCGGCGTCCGCGCAAATGGCGGCGACCGGACATCCGGTCTCGATGCTATGGGCGTTCGCGTTCCACGGTATCAACGATCTGGGTTTTGCGAATGTGCTGCCGGTGGGGTTGGCGCTTTATTCGCGCGCGGCGCCCAAAGGAATGGGCGGGATGATGATCGCCGTCTATTACGTGCATCTGTTCCTGGGCAATACGCTGGTCGGCTATCTCGGCGGCTTCCTGGACAAGATGTCGGGCGTGTCGTTCTGGCTGATGCATGCCGGGCTGATGGCTGTCGCCACGGTGCTGCTGTTCGGCGCGCGGTTGGCGTTCGGACGTTATCTGGCGCCCAAACCCGCGCCCGCGTGAGCCTTTTCAGGCCACGCGGACGCGCAAGCGCTTACCTGTAATAAGCCGCATAGTAACGATGCGCAGACCGCGCGCGCGCGATGGCGCGATCGGCATGCAGCATCGCGACGCGAGCAGCTTCGCGGAAGCAAGTGTCCGCGTCGTCCAAGGTGCCGGGATATTCGGCCTTGAGGCGGCCGCAGACATCGAATGCCGTCTCGCGCACGCGCACGCGCAATTGCCTTGCTCCGCGCCATGAACGCAGATTGAGATCGTCATAGCGGACCGGAATCGACATCGAGATGCGCGTCGCCACCATGCCCGGCGCTGGCCGCTGCACATGAATCCGCGGCGCCGTGACAATCACGTTTTCAGTGTCGCCATAATTCGGACCGTCATAGCCTTGTGCGAAAGCAGAGGTTCCCGCCAGCAGCAAGCCGACTGTCGAAGCGATGAGCACAGAGCGCATCATGGGCATCTCCCTTTTTGTGTTGTGTCCCAGATGAAAACGGCTCGTCGGCGTGCCGGTTCCGCACCGCGCCGCCTTGCGCGCCGCACAATTTCGCCACAATGCGGATTTGGAAACGCGAATTCTAGGCCGCGTCCTTGCGGATATTTTTTGTTGGCTGCGCGATCTCGGCCGGTGGCGGCGCATGAACTTGGCGTCGAAGCGAATAGACTTTGGTGAACTCGGCGCCGAGCAGGAAAATCTGCGCCGTGTAGTAAAGCCAGGTGAGCAACACGAGCAATCCGCCCGCCGCGCCGTAACGCGCCCCGATGGCGAAATTGCCGAGGTAAAGGCCGATCAGATATTCGCCCGCCTCGAACAGCAGCGCCGTGCCGATGGCGCCGGTGAGGACATCGCGCCATTGCAGATCGCGATCCGGCAACGTCTTGTAGATCGCCGCGAACAGCAGCGCGATCAGCACGAACGACACGGCGAAATCGATAGCCGCCGCCGCCGCGCCGCTGAACGGCACGAACTCACCGATCCGGTCTCCCAAAGCATGGATCGTCGCCGTCGCCACCAGCGACACTAGGAGCAGAAACCCCAGCGCCAGCACCAGGCCGAGGCTGACCAGACGGGCGCGCAGCAGCCGCCACCAATCGATCCCCTTGCTCTGCACTTTCCAGATGCGATTGAGGGCCAATTGCATTTCGTTGAACATGCCCGACGCGGTGATCAGCAGCAGGCCCGCGCCGATGGCATTGGGCCAGAATTTGTCGCCCCATCCGATGCTGTGATGCAGCGCCTGCTGCAGAATCTGCCGGCCGTCGTCGCCGATCAGGTTTCCGACTTCGCGGATGATGACGCCGGTGGCGCGCTGGCGTCCGAGCGCCGCGCCCGCAATGGCGGTGGTGATGTAAAGAACCGGTGCGAACGCGGAGGCGGCAAAGAACGCGATCGCCGCGCCCCTTGTGAGCGCGTTGTCCTCGAAAAAAGCATCCACGCTTTCGCGGGTGATGCTCCAGATGTCCCGCAAACCCCGCATAACGGAATTAAGCGCCAGACAGCGCGAAAGTTCCAGGTCCGCGCCCCTCGCCGAGAGAACCGGCGCCGGGTTGCGGCGCCGGTTCTTTCAGCCGATCAGCGCTGATATCCCGATATCGTGCAAATCAGGTTTTGAACCTCTCCCCCGTTGGAGAAGACATCGATCCGCAACGCTTTGCCTTTGGCGAAATACAAATATGTGGGCGCGTTGATGGCGTAAGAGTTGGGCGAGGAATAGGAGAAAATCGGCAGGAAAGCGCGGCTGGTAAAATCCTGGCTTTCCAATGTGGCGGACGCCACAGTTCCAGCCGTCAAGCTGAAGCCGCAAGAGACGTTCAAAATGAGCGTGCCGGCCGTGGTTGCCGGAAAAGCGAGTGCACAGTCGCCTTCGTACGAACAGGTCGTCGTGAGGAATTGCTGATAGTTGTGAGTGAGCTGATATTCGCCCGCAGCAGCGGGGGCTGCCGGCGCCGGCGGAAAAGGCGCAGCACTGGCGGCGGCAGAAAAAGGCAACGCGGCAAGGATCGCTACAATCGAAGGGCGCATTATCATCTCCATCAAAATGCGCGCGCATTATCGAATTTTACAAAGCCGAACTCCATACGCCCCCCGTCGCGACGCAGGTACGAAAATTCCCGCTGGCGGAGCAAGGGCTTAAATTGAATTCGCCGATGAACGCGCCGGCGAAAAACATCGTGTCGCGATGCTTTCGCGCGCGCGACGCCAAGCGATCCGAGCCCGCGCATGACGCGCCATGGCGCTGGCCGGAGTCGATGAAACATCTTCCGCTGCGAAGCATCGCGCGGCTATTGCCAGTTCGGCGGCGGAGTCGAAAGCTGCCTGCGCCCGCAAAGGATTCGCAAGATGGAAATGCTTTACCGGATCCCGGCCGTCGTGCTGCTGCTGATTGCGGTGGCGATCGCCATCGCGCTCACGGGGCTGGGCCAGATGTGGGTGCATCGCCGTTTCCGCGGCGGCGATTTCGTCGCGCACAATGAAGTGGGCGGCGTCATCATCGCGGTGCTGGGAACGCTTTACGCCGTCATCCTGGGCTTTCTCACCGTCGTGGCGTGGCAGCACTTCCAGGATGCGCGCCAGCTCGTGGTGCTGGAATCGGACGCGGACATCGACACCTGGCATTCCGCCGTGGGCCTTCCGCCGGCCATTCGCGCGCAAGTCCGCGGCGACGCCCTCGCCTATGCCGATGACATGATCGCGCGCGAATGGCCGGCGATGCGCCAGGGCCGCTTCGATGTCAGCGCGCCGATGATCAGCATGGACGCCATCGCTGCCGTCGGCGCCTTCGTGCCCGCCAATGACGGCCAGTCCAACGCGCAGAACGCCACCTTGCAGCAGCTCACCGCCGTCCACGACGCGCGCCAGCAGCGCATCACGATCAACAGCAGCGGCGTGTCATGGCTGGAATGGACCGTGCTCATCATCGGCGCGATTTGCATCGTGTGCTTCTGCTGGCTGTTCGGTTTGCGCAATCCCAGAACGCACCTGCTGATGACATCGACGGTGGTGACCATGATCGTGTCGATCATGGTGCTGCTGTTCGAGCTGCAATATCCTTATCGCAGCAGCGTCGGTATCGGGCCGCAAATCTGGCAGGGGGCGCTGACGCATCTGCATCAGATGCAGAACGGCGAGATGAAAGGCATGCGGATGTAAAAAGAAGACCCCGGATTTCTCCGGGGTCCTCGTCGATCGAGATTGTCGATCGAGAATGCCGATCAATAACGATGCCAATCGTGGGTGCGGCCCCAACCGCGATCCCAGTGGCCGTTATGCCAGCCGTAACCGCCGCGATGCTCCCAAGTGTAGCTGGTGTTGTGCCAGCCGTTCCAATCGTGCCAGCCGCCGCGATACCAGAAATGCGGCTGGTTATCGTACCAGCGGTAATAATGCGGCCCCCTGACCACCGTGCCGTCGAAATCGATATCGCCGGTGTAGACCGGATAGCCGCAATCGGCTTGCTCGTAAGTGGTGTAGGCATCGCACGGACCGGGCGGGTAATAGCCCTGATTGTAATAATAGGCCGGGGCGGGACCGACGCCCACGCCGATGCCCACGCCGCCGATATGCACGCCGGCACTGACCTGGGCTTGCGCCGCAGTCGCCGCGCCGGCGAGCAATATCGCCGCCGAGGTCATTTTCAGAATTGATTTCATTGCCTGTTTCTCCCGAAACATTGCGCCCCTTCTCTCGCCGCAAGACGAGGACATTGGGGAGAAAACGACCAAAGGATAAGGAAGGTTCACTCTATCATTTGATAGGAGGAGGCAACGGCTGAATCCTGAGCCGCGACGAGCGCAACGGACGATTATCGCCGCGCCAACCTGATCCAGCCGATGTCGGGATCGTCGCGCAGATCGCGGCTGTAGGTGATCTGTCCGTCCTTGGGATTGACGGCAATGGGGCTGTAAAAATCCATATCGTTGGCGTAGCCGGCAATCGTCTGCGGCCCTCCGGCGATGGGTTGTGCCGCGATCGAGCGCTGTCCGGGATGGGTGAGATCGACATACAGGATCTTGTCGGCTGCGACCGTCCAGGCCCAAAAACGATCGACGGATGGGTACGCAGTCAACCGCTTTGCGCGTCCGTCGATGCGCCAGATGCCGGGAGCGTCGCTGCGCATTGCGAACATCATGCCTTTGTAGCCGTGAAACCACTTCCAGCCGTAGGAGGAGACAGGCACGGCGATGTGCTCCGGCAAAAGATCGGCGCGCCAGATGCGCCAGCCGCGGTCGTCGAGCCGCGCCTGCAGAAGGCCTTTTCCGTCCGCGGTCCATTCGAAAGAACCGACATTCTTCGTCGGATAGTCCACTTGCGTGACGGGCATGCCGGCACGGTCGACGATGGAGACCCTGAAACCGGAATCGTCGCCGCTGACGATGGCGAGCTTGGTTTCGTCGGGCGACCAACGGATGCCGCACGCCATGTTGCCCTTGATGCTCATGATTTCGCGCATGCTGCCAGGCACACCTACCGCGACGACTTGCGCTTCGCCCTTGTTGGCGATGAGCGCCAGCGTGCCGTCGGCCGCATAGTCGAACGCGCAGGCATCGAATCCGCTGGCGTCCAGCGTGCGCGATGTTTGCGCCGCCGCGGGCGATGCGACCGCCAGTTCTTTGGCCTGGTCCTTCAGCTGGAACGCCAGAAGCCCATCCGGACCGGACGCCAGTTCTTCCATGGGTCTGGAATTGGAAGTGATCCTCGACGGCGCGGCGCCTGAAACTGGATAGTCCCACAACGACGAGTCCGAACCTTGATTGCGCACCACGAACACGGTCGAGGAATCCTGCGACCAGGCCGCGTATTTGTCCGCGTCGCCGTCGGCCAATACGCGCTCCGCGCCGTTCTTCAGCGTGAGCAGGACGATTTGCAGCCGATCGCCCTGCAAATAGCGAAAGAACAGCAAGCTCTTGCCGTCGGGAGAGGCGGAAGGGTCGTAATCCGAGGTCGAGCCGTGCTCGCCCGACCGGGTGACCTCTGTCGTCGTTCCGGTGTCGATGTCGTAGCGCACGATGTGCAGGAACTGGCCCGTGTTGAATTTATCGTAGTAGAACAGGGCGTGGCCGCCGCGATCCCAACTCAGCATCGTCAACTCCGACCGGCGGCAATGCCCGATCTCGCGCGAGGGACCGGAGGGGATTTGCGCCAGGAATATCTTGCACGGACGTTTCTCCTGGAATCCGACATAGGCCACCGACGTCCCATCCGGTGAAAACTTCGGCGAAAAGGCGTTTGTGCCATCCGGCGTCAATTCCAGCGGGTCGCCGCCGCGCATCAATTGAATGAAGATGTGCTGAGTCCAGATATTCTTTCCCCGCACATAGGCGATCATGGTGCCGTCCGGGGAGAAGTTGGGGTACCTCTCGAGATCCGGCGTCGAGATGAAGGGTTGATGCGATTCCACCACTTCCCAATGCTTCTGGGGCCTTGGCCAAAGTCCGACGACCGCGGCAGCAGCGGCAATCAGGGCCAGAACGGCCGCGGCGATTGCTCCGCTGCGCGCAAACCGGCGCTTGGCCGCAGCGGGCGCATCCGCCGCCGCAAGAGCAAGCGGCGCCGCCTCGAGCGCGACCCCCGCTTTTGGCCGTAGCCGGTAGCCGACGCGCGGCACGGTTTCGATTTCGAACGCCGGCGGGCTGGACAGCGCAGCGAGCCCGCGCACCTTGGCCATGCAGCTGTTGATGGCGTCGTCGCCCACCAGGCGCCCGCCCCAGCACAAGTCGATCAGCTGGTCGCGGGAGACGACGCCCCTCGAGCGCATCAGCGCGACCAAAACCTGCATGACGCGCGGCTCGACGGACTCGCAGCGGCCGGCGGCCTGAACCTGGCGCAGCGCCGGACGGAATCTCAGATCGCCCAGCGTGAAATCCGCTTCGGTGGCGAGATCGATGGCCTTGGGCACGATCAGATTGTCGGGGGCGCGATTCATAGGCGGCGCAATCGCAGCAGTCCAATGTCGTTGTCGTCCGCCGGCGGCGGGGAAAAGACGATATCGCCCGATTTCGGATTCACGGCGAAGGTGAAATCGACGGCGCCGAAAGGAATCGGCATCAGGCGCTTCTTTGCCCCGCCATACACGCTTTGAACCGCGATGGCCGGGTGCTGCGGGTCTGTGAGGTCCGCAAAGTAAAGTCGGTCGCCGGAGATCTTGAGGATGTCCGACGATTCCTGCGTCGGGCCGTCGGCGACACGCTGCGGCGTGCCGGTGTCCAGCCGCCACGTGCCGACCGCGCCATATTTTTCCGCAAACAACATCGTTCCATGCACGCGCGGATCGATCCAGCCTGGCGGCGAAACCGGAACCGATCTGGCCGGCGTGACCAGATCGGTGCGCCAGATGCGCCAGCCTTGCTTATCCAGCCGGCTTGTCAGGATGCTTTTGCCGTCCGCCGTCCAGTCGAACATGTTGCTGTCCGAGCCGGCATAAGCGAGACGCGCGAGAACTTCGCCGTCGCGGCGGACGATGGGTATCGCGAAGCCGCCGGAAGGGTTGGTCTCGATGAAAGCGAACCGCGTACCATCGGGAGACCAGCGGATGGCGCAGGCAAATTGCGAAAGCGACATCAGTTTGCGAAACGGTGCTCCCTCCTGGTCCGCCAACCAGACGCCGAACTTGCCTTCGACGCTTCCGGTGACGGCCAGCGTCCCGTCCGATGCGAAGTCCGCGCAGTAGCTGGTCAGGCCGCTGCCGTTGGCGAGCGGTATGGGCGGCAGCGTCGAGTCCGGTTTGAACGCCAGGATTGGCGCGCGGCCGCCAGATGTCTCCATCGCGACGGTGCCGTTCGCGTTGACGGACAAGCGTCCGATGCCGCTGGCGCCGTAAAAAACATCCCGCGCCGCAGCGCCCTGCAGCGGATAGGCCCTGAGCGAATAACTCCCTTGGCAACTGCGCGATGCGAGAATGGCCGTGCCATCTGGCGTCCAGGCCGGATAGACATCGCATCCATGGAACTTGTCCACGACGCGTTCGTAGCCATCGCTCATTCGCCTGAGCCGCAGCTCGCTGCGAGCGTCACCGCCCAGCTCGCGGACGTAAACGAGATAGCGTCCATCCGGCGAAAAGCGGGGCAGATCGTCGCCAAGCGTGGCCCTCGGCGGATCGGTGATCGGCGTGCTCTTTCCGCTTTCGACATCGAACTTGACGATGTGCGTGGGCGCATCGTTTGCGTTGCTGTCGCCAAAGACCAGCGCCCGTCCCGACGGATCGAACGAAAGTTCGGCTCTTTCGGCGGAATGACATCCGGCAATCTGATGCGGTTCGCCGGAGGGGATCTCCATCTCCATGATCCGGCAGGGCCGGCCGCTCTGGAACACGGAGTATGCGATCGTCGTGCCATCGGCCGACCACGCCGGCGAGGTGGCGTCGAACGCCCCATGGGTAAGCTGTAGCGAGGAATCTGCCTTGAAGAGGCGAAGGTAGATTTGGCGGCTCGTGAGATTGGGGCCTGCGGAATAGGCAAGCATGGTGCCGTCCGGCGAGATCGCCGGATAGCGCTCGATCAGAGAGGTGCCGATGAACGGCTGATGCGATTCCACCACCTGCCATTCGTCAGCGGGCTTCGGCCAGAAAAGAACCGTCGCCGCGGCGGCCGCAGACAATAGCGCCGCGACGGCCCCTGCGAACAGCCAGCGATGGCCGAAGAGAACCGGCACCGGCTTGGCCGCAGGGCTCGCGGGCGCTGCCGACTCCGCAGCCACCGCTGCGCGCTTTTCGGCGCGCGCACGGATCAGCCGGTAGCCGACGCGCGGCACGGTTTCGATTTCGAACGCGGGCGGGCTGGACAGCGCAGCGAGCCCGCGCACCTTGGCCATGCAGCTGTTGATCGCGTCGTCGCCCACCAGGCGCCCGCCCCAGCACAAGTCGATCAGCTGGTCGCGGGAGACGACGCCCCTCGAGCGCATCAGCGCCACCAAAACCTGCATGACGCGCGGCTCGACGGACTCGCAGCGGCCGGCGGCCTGAACCTGGCGCAGCGCCGGACGGAATGTCAGATCGCCCAGCGTGAAATCCGCTTCGCCGGCGAGATCGATGGCCTTGGGCACGACCAGATTGTCGGGGGCGCGATTCATCGGCAAATCACAAGCTTCGCGGGCAATCCGCAAGCCGCTGGCTGCCTTGCGGACCTTTCGAAGGCACCGCGGCATTGCTCCAATCGCTCCACGACGCGGCTCATTCCGCGCAACGTGTTCGAGGGTGTCCAAAGCGCTGACATAGTCCCCAGCCGGTCGCAGCCTGGCTGCGTCTATCCTACCGGCAGCGCCCGGCCGGGCAAGTAGCCCGCCCCATGTTCGCGATGCGAGGCCATGACCGCTCGGCAAACGGCACCGATGGTCGGCGCCGCCCATTGAAAGGATCGTACCGTGAAAAGTTCCCTTATCCTGGCCGCCTCCACCCTGGCACTGGTCGCAAGTGGCCTGTCGGCGCAAGCCGGCTGTGCGGACCCCCGCAACCCGGCCGCGGCGTCCTTACACAAGCTACCGGCTTATCTGTTCCCGGCTCCCGCCGCCGCCGCCGGCGCCACCAGCCGGAACGCCGCCGCCAATATCATCGGCACCTGGCATGCGACTTACACCGTCGAGGACCAGCCCTTCGGCGAGGCGTTCATTCAGTGGCACAGCGACTTCACCGAATGGGAGAACATCAACCTGCCGGTCCAGAGCGGCAACCTCTGCATGGGCTCGTGGAAGGCCGTCGATGGCAAGCACGTTTTCCGCTCTCACATCGGATGGCTCTACACCAAGGGGAAAGTCTCCGGCTATTTCACCGAAACCGAAACCGACAAGGTCGCGAAGAACGGAACCACTTACACCGGGACCAACGAGCAGAAGGTCTACGACCTGAGCGGAAACCTGAAAGCGGATGTGACCGGAACGTCATCGGCCACGAAGCTCACGCCCTGAACGCGCGGCCGGCAAGACAATCGCGCCGGCTACGCGTACCAAGGAGGAAGCGCGCCGATCGCAGCGGCGCGCTTCTTTTTTGCCGCACGCAATTCATAGCGCGGGGATGGTCTCTTTCAGCCGTCCGCCGACGCGCAGCGGATCGACACGCGCGGCCAACCCCTTCGCATCGGTCTGCACGAACACGCCGCACAGGGTTGCGGGGCCCATCGCCGGCGAAAAACGCGTGGTGGAGATTTTCCGCGTGAAGCGCTGCAGCGGCTCGAACTTGTCCATGCCGATGACGGAGTCGTAATCGGCGCAGGCGCCTGCGTCGGTCTGATAGGCCGTGCCGCCGGGCAGGATTTGCGCATCCGCCGTCGGGATGTGCTGATGCGAGCCCACCACCAGGCTGGCGCGGCCGTCGCAGAAATGACCCATCGCCATCTTCTCCGAGGTGGCTTCGGCGTGCATGTCGATGACGATGGCATCGGCCGCTTCGCCGAGCGGACAGGCGTTCAGCTCCATCTCCACCGCGGCGAACGGATTGTCCTGCGGCTCCATGAAGACGCGTCCCATCGGACTTACCACCAGCACATGCTTGCCGTTCCTCGCCTGATAGAGATTGGCGCCCTTGCCTGGCGTACCCTTGGGAAGGTTGCTGGGACGCAGCACGCGGTCCTCATCGTCGAGGAAGGAGAGGATTTCCTTCTGGTCCGCCCAATGGTTTCCGGTGGTGATGCAATCGACGCCCAGCGCGAAGAACTCGCCCGCGATGGCGCGCGTGAGGCCGAAGCCGCCCGCCGCGTTCTCGCCATTGACGATGACGAAATCGAGGCCGAGGCGGTCGATCAGGCGCGGCAGCTCCGCGCTCACCACGTCGCGGCCGGGCCTTCCGATGACGTCGCCGATGAATAAGATGCGCATGACGACCTCCTAGCATATGGCAGGCGCCGTTCATCGACAAAATTGCGCCAAGACAAGGCCAATGTTCGCGCGAATACAGCCAACATTCGGCAAATCCGGGTCCTTACTGCATCAGTATTGTTTTTTTTCAATCGGCCCCGGATCACAGTGGTGCAATGCTCTGTTTTGTGTATCTTCTTCTCATGGCTGCTTCGACAATTCGCACAGGCATCCGTGCCGTCTAGCGCATCGCTCCTCCTGCGGCTTTGCGCGCAGACGGTTTTCTGGTGCGCGCTCATGGCTGCGCTGCTGTTCGGACCGGCGCAGACCCTGCATTGGCCGCAAGCGTGGGTGTTCCTGACGATCTTCGCCGCGGGCGCCGCCTTCATGGGCGCGTTCCTCATCCGGCGCGATCCCGGCTTGCTCTCCGCACGGCTGAACTCGCGCCTGGCGCAGGGCCAGCCGCTGTGGGATCGGATTTTCATGCTCGGCGCCGTCGCAGGCTGGTGCGCCTGGCTGGCTCTGATGGCGCTGGACGCCAAGCGGCTGCATCCCTCGCAGATGCCGGTTGGCGTCGAGGTCGCCGGCGCGCTGCTCGTCATCGCCGGCTTCGTTGCGGTGATGCCGGTGTTCGCAGCGAACAGCTTCGCGGCGCCGGTGGTGCGCGTGCAGAACGAGCGCGAGCAGCGCGTGATCGACACCGGCCCTTACGCGTATGTGCGCCATCCCATGTACGCCGCCGCGATGCTCTATCTGGTCGGCATGCCGTTGCTTTTGGGATCGTGGTACGGGCTGATCGGCACAGCCCTTCTCGCGGTGACGATCGCGGTGCGCGCGGTGTTCGAGGAGCGCGAGCTGAAGCGCGAGCTGCCCGGCTACACCGAATATACGACGCGCGTGCGCTGGCGGCTTATTCCGGGCGTGTGGTGAAACGGCGCAAGCCGTTCTCGGTGACGATCATATCGAGGGGACGATCGTGCGCTTCACGCGGCAATGCGGCGACTTGCTGTCCCGCATACGCGACGCCGATCGTCACAAGCGCGCGAAGCGATGGCTTGGCGGGCGGCGTCGCTGAACGCGCCAACAAGGAAAGTGTTCTGTCGTAATAGCCGCCGCCATAGCCGAGGCGATGACCGTGCGCGTCGAATGCCAGCAGCGGCACCAGCACCACATCGGGCGTCACGATCTTCGCTTCCGCACGCGGTTCGGGAATGCCGTGGCGATTGTCGACAAGCGCGTCGGCTTCGCGCCATGCGCGGAACGACAACGCAGCGTCTTTCGTATCGATGCGCGGTAACGCCAGCGGTGTCCGTAGCGCATTCATCAACACGCGCGGATCGGCTTCGTCGCGCACCGGCCAATAGCCGGCGACGACCGCTCGCGTCGCGATATTCAATTCGCTTGCGAACGCTGCGATGCGCCGCGCGAAATCCGGACACGCCCGCGCCAGTTCTGCGCGCAGGGACCTCGCCTCAATTCGAAGAACTGTCTTGCTTTCGGCCACGCATCTCACCCTCCCCTGAGGGAGGGTCGAAAAGTTTTCGAACGCAGTGAGAAATCTTTTCGGGGAGGGGTCAAGCCGCGCGCACCCTGCGCGAATTTGCGCGCCCAAATCTCGCCCCCTCAAGGGGAGGATGCGAAGACGCTTCTTGCAATGAAAGTGGACGGAACCGCCTTCGCCGTTGGAATCGGATCCTCACGGGCCTGCAAGTGCAGGTGGGCGCCATATGACCGAAACCACGGCTCCGGCCAGGGACAGCTCCCGGTGAGTACCATTAAGGCCCCTGGGCATCGCTTTCCTGACGCGCGGGGCAGTAACCGTCCGGCTGCAATCTAAGCCTGGGCGAGCCGCGCGGCAATGTTCTCGATGCGCATGGCGGCGGCTTCCAGCGCGGCGACGGCGTTTTCCTCGGAACGGCCGAGTTCGCCGCTGATCTGCTCATGCTGGGCGGAGAGATCGCCGACGGTCTTTTCGTTCGCCCCCAGCCGGGCGCGCGCCTCGAACAATTCGTCGGTGATGAGAACCGCGGCCATCAGCAGCAAACGCTGATCGCCCACCTGCCCCACGCTCTCCAGCAACTCGCCCACTTTCGCGTCCACATGGGCCGCGAGCTCTTTCAGATGTGCCTCCTCGCCCTCATCGCAGGCGATACTGTAAGCGCGGCCGTTCACCATGACATTGACCAGAGGCATCAAACGCTCCGCGTTGGCGAGCAGCCAATAGCGAATGGCGAATGGGGAAATCGAGCGTTCCCATTCGCCATTCGCCATTCGCCATTCGCGGGTTTTTTCATCTCGACAACGCCGCCCGGATTTCGGCAATCGCGCCGTCCAGCTTGCCTTCGACTTCCTCGGTGATTCCGGCGAGGCTGCGATTCTCGTCTTCCAGCTCCGCGACGCGCGCCAGAAGGTGCTCGCGCTCGGCGGACATGCGGGCGATGTCCTGCGCGTCACGGACGGCCTGGGCGCGCGATTCGGCCATCGCGGACGTCTCGGCTTCGAGCTTGTCCAGCGCGGCTTTTAGCGCGGACGCCGCCGCATCGAGCTTCGCCATCGAGAGCCTTTCGCAAATCAGTTGTGACCTTATGACCCTACGGTTTTCGGGGGTCAAACGAACCTGCGTTTGGACCGTTATCCACACGTCTTGACGGGCGGAGCCGCTGCTCGCTAAGGCCAACCGCCAACCGGAGTTCCCTCATGAACAGCACAGGCGATCAAGCCGAAATCCGCCGCCTCGCAAACGCCATCCGCGGGCTGACGCTCGATGCGGTGCAGGCCGCCAAATCCGGCCATCCCGGCCTGCCTTTGGGCATGGCGGATGTGGCAACCGTGCTGTTCTCCCAGTTCCTGAAATACGACCCGGCGGAGCCGAACTGGCCCGACCGCGACCGTTTCGTGCTCTCGGCCGGCCATGGCTGCATGCTGCTCTACTCTCTTCTTTATCTGACCGGCTATCCGGGCATGACGCTGGAGGACATCAAGACGTTCCGCCAGCTCGGCTCGGCTTGCGCCGGTCATCCCGAACGCGGCCACGCGCCGGGCATCGAAACCACGACGGGGCCGCTCGGCCAGGGCATCGCCAACGCGGTGGGCATGGCGATCGCGGAGCGCCATCTGAACGCGCGCTACGGCGACGAACTGGTCAACCACAAGATCTACGCGCTGTGCAGCGACGGCGATCTGATGGAAGGCATCAGCCACGAAGCCATCGGGCTCGCCGGGCATCTGAAGCTTTCCAACCTCATCTTCCTCTACGACGACAACAACATCACCATCGACGGCGCCAAATCGCTTTCCGACACGTCGAACGCCGACGAACGCTTTCGCGCCTTCGGCTGGAAAGTGCTCGATTGCGACGGGCAGGAGGCGGCCTCGGTGGAGCGCGCCTTGCACGAAGCGCAAGACAGCGACCGCCCGGTGATGATCAACTGCCGCACCACCATCGGCTTCGGCATGCCGACGAAGGCCGGCACGCAAAAAGCGCACAGCGACGCGCCCGGCGAAGATGAAGTGGCCGGCGCCAAGAAAGCGCTCGACCTGCCGCCGCATCCGTTCGCGCTCAACGACGGCGTGCTGGAGGCATGGCGCAAGATCGGCAAGCACGGTGCCTCCAAGCGCGCCGAATGGAACAAGCGCAAATCCGAGTCGAAACTGGCGAAGGAATTCGACGCGCAGTTAAGCGACGAGATTCCGGCGGCGTTGCACGACAAGATCGCCGAGTACAAACAGAAGATCGCCAAGGAGAAACCCACCGTCGCCACGCGCAAGGCATCGGGCGCGGTGCTCACCATCGTCAACAGCCTGGTGCCATCGACCATCGGCGGCTCGGCGGATCTGACGCCCTCCAACGACACCAAGACCGACGACATCAACAATTTCGAGCCCGGCCATTACATGGGCCGCTACATGCGCTTCGGCATCCGCGAGCACGGCATGGTGGCCGCGATGAGCGGCATGGCGGTGCATGGCGGCGTCATTCCGTATGGCGGCACCTTCATGGTGTTCTCCGACTACTGCAAACCCTCCATCCGCCTTGCCGCGATGATGGGCGTGCGCGTGGTCTATGTGTTCACGCACGATTCCATCGGCGTGGGCGAAGACGGCCCGACGCACCAGCCGGTGGAGCATCTGGCGGGCTTGCGCGCTATTCCCAATTTGCATGTCTTCCGCCCTTGCGATGCCATCGAGACGGCGGAGTGTTGGGAGCTGGCGCTGAACAACACCAAGGGTCCGAGCATGCTGGCGCTGACCCGCCAGAACATCTCGACCTCGCGCTCGACGCACATTGACGAAAACATGACCGCAAAAGGCGCCTATGAAATTGCGCCCGCGGAAGGCGACGCGAAAGTTACGTTCCTTGCCACAGGCTCGGAAGTGGAGATCGCCATCGCGGCGCGCGCGCTTCTCAAAGCCGATGGCATCGCCGCCCGCGTGGTTTCCATGCCGAACTGGAAGTTGTTCGAGCAACAGGACGCAACATATCGTGACGGCATGCTGCGCAAGGACACGGTAAGAGTGGGCATCGAAGCCGGGGTCCGCCAAGGCTGGGACCGTTATATCGGTTCGCAAAGCCCGTTCATCGGCATGCACAGTTTCGGTGCAAGCGCACCATATAAGGATGTGTACAAGCATTTCGGCATCACGGCAGAAGCAGCCGCCGATGCCGCGAAGAAGGCATTGACCGCCTGAGTTGTCATGGCCCGCGAATGCGGGCCACCCAGGTGATCGTAAGGCTTAATCGTCGCGTGGACACGCGACGGCTGGGTGGCCCGGTCAAGCCGGGCCATGACAGTTTTTAATTATGCGATGCGTTGCATCGCATTCGAGGAGAATGGAAATGGCACTTCGCGTTGCGATCAACGGTTTCGGGCGGATCGGGCGGCTTGTTTTGCGCGCCATTCATGAGTCCAAACGACAGGACATCGTCGTCGTCGGCGTGAACGATCTGGGCCCCGTCGAGACCAACGCGCATCTGCTGCGCTACGACAGCGTGCATGGCCGCTTCCCGGGCGAAGTGAAGGTGGATGGCGATCACATGATCCTCGACGGCCACAAGATCAAAGT
>DASXFK010000093.1:0-5085 GCA_036489635.1 Rhizomicrobium sp.
CGCGCTGCTGCAGAAGCTTGCGCGCGATCACGCTCTGCCTTGGCTCAGCATGGGCATGAGCGGCGATTTCGAGAGCGCGATCAAATTCGGCGCCACGCACGTGCGCGTTGGCACGGCGATTTTCGGAGAACGCGAGGCTAGTGCAGCGTCATCGCCGAGGTGAGAGGTTCGGCGGCGCTCGGACCCGGATTCATGGCCATCGTTTTCTGGTAGGCCATCAGCGCCTGCTGGCCGATGGCGCCGCTGATGCCGTTCTTCTTGAGCGCGTCGAGCAATGCCTGCTCGCCATTGCCGTCGAGCGTAGGGATTCCGTCGGAACCCACGGACACCGTAGGCATCTTGGTCGCGGCGACCGGCGTCGTCGTCGGAACCGACGCGGCCGGCTGCATGGCGGGCGAGTTTCCTTCCGACGTCGGCGCGTGAAGATGGGCGCGACTGGCGATCATCTGCGCCATGTCCGCGGCGCGAACATTCTCCGAAGGGGTGTTGTGCGCCGGCGGCGCGCCGCGCACCGGCAAGGGATTGAAAATCCGCGACGGCGTCGTCGATGCCGTCTTGGACTCGCTCGATGCGGCGGTGGCAGTGGCGGGCTGGGGTGCCGGCGCAACTTTGGATGCAACAGCGGAGGGAACAGCCGGCGCCGCCGTGCTGGAATCGGGTTGCCTGGGATCGTTGCCGGCGCTCAAAAACGAGAACAGATCCGATGAAGGCTTCCGCGGCGAAGGCGCGCTCTTCACGGATGCAGTTCGGGTGTCGCCGCTTTTGTCCGTCACCCAGCCCCACACGGTGTCGCCGACCGTCTTGCCGGTGACGTCCTTGAAAACGAGGTTGCCTATCGAAGAGAGAAATCCGAGTGGGCCGCCGTAAAGCAAATCGCCCGCGACCTGCGTGAAATCGTTCGGCTTGTCGCCGGTGAGGTTGCTGTAGATCGTGCTGACGACCGGCAGATGCTCAAGCGGGTTCACCACATCGAGCAAATTGTCGAAGAAGGATTTGTCGCTGTTGCCGGCGGTGGAGGGTGGCGCCGTGACCGTGACGGTCTCCGATGGCGCGGGAGCCTGAGCGGTGCCGGGAAAGAAAGGCTGCACAGCAGCCGGGATTTGCGCGATGACGGGCATTCTGCCTCCAATCGCCCTCCTCCAAAGCAAGCGCCTTGCCAGCCGGCAAGCCGCGGAATTTCTGGGTTTTCAGTCGACTTGTCGCGAGGAGCGGCAAATCTTGCCGGGCCGTCAAAGGAAGTGGCCGGCTTTCGCCTTGGTCGCGAGATAGAAGCGATTGTGTGCGTTCGAGCCGAATTTGTGCGGCACGCGGCTGGCGACTTCGATACCGTGCGCCTCTAGCCCCGCCACCTTGTCCGGATTGTTGGTCATCAGCTTCACCGAGCCGAAGCCCAGCAGCTTGAGCATCTTCGCCGCGACGCCATAGAGCCGCTCCTCGCCTTCGAAGCCGAGGCGCTCATTGGCCTCGATGGTGTCGAATCCCTGATCCTGCAGGCGATACGCTCTGAGCTTGTTGATGAGGCCGATGCCGCGGCCCTCCTGGGCGAGATAAAGCAGTACGCCGCCGCCGGCCTTGGAGATCGCGGCGATGGCGCCACGCAATTGCGGGCCGCAATCGCACTTCAGCGAGTCCAGGAAATCGCCCGTGAAGCATTCCGAATGCAGGCGCGCCAGGACCGGTTTGGCGCGCGGCGGCGTGCCGATGAGAATCGCATAATTCTCAGGGCTGCCGTCGGCGGCGCGGAAAGCGATCAGCTCCGTCGTCTCCGCGCCTTTGAGCGGAACGCGCGCGCGCGCGACGATCGCAAGCCTGGCCGCACTTTGCGCCTCGTAGTCGCGGATTTCGCGCGCGGAAATTTTCACAAGGCCTTTCGGCGCGGACGAAACCGGGCTGACAAGGAGCGCGGGCAAAAGTCCGGCGAGCTTGGCGAGCTTCACGCCGGGCGCCGCTGCATCGGGCAAGCTTTGGCGCAGGGCGTCGAACGGGCCTTTGAGCGGCGTGGCAAGATCGGCCGTCGGATCGGCGATGGCGCGAAGGCCGGACGCCTTCAGCCCTGCCGGCTTCAGCGCCACCACATCGGGCGTGTAGAGCCTGATCTTGAGCGTGCGGGCGCGCGCATGCGTGAGCAGCAGAATCGCGCCCTTGCCGAGCTTCACAATCGCGCGATCACTGGCCGTTTCCACCGCCAGCGCGAGGATCTTTTTGCCGTCCGCGCCCGCGATGACAATCATGCGGCCACGCCGCAATTCATTGGCGGCGCGCGCGACGGCACCAGGCTCATGCGCTTTGACGTTTCGCGATTTGGCTGTCGGCGGGGCGCCCATCGGCCCCACATACACCGCCGGGGCGAAAGCGGGTAGACTTACATTGGGGGAAGCAGAAATTCGCTCTCGGAGATGCCATGCCCAGTACCAAACGGACATTACTGGTGGACGACGATCAGATGCTGCGCACGTCGCTCGCCGAGCAATTGGCGAGCGACGGCGCCTATCTTCCTGTCGAGGCGGCGAGTTGCGCGGAGGCGCGCGTGAAATCGCGCGAGGGCGTTTATGAATTCATGATTCTGGATGTGGGTTTGCCGGATGGCGACGGCCGCGCGCTCTGCCGCGATCTGCGCGAAGACGGCGTCAGCTGCCCGATCATCCTTCTCACGGCAAAGGATTCCGATGCCGACATGATCGAAGGTCTGGAGTCGGGCGCCAACGATTACATCGCAAAGCCTTTCCGCTTCGCCACGTTGATCGCGCGCATTCACGCGCATCTGAGAAGCCATCAGCAGAGCGAGGAGGCGATCTATCGCATCGGGCCTTACACCTTCCGCCCGAGCGCCAAGATCCTGATCGACCCGGAAGGCAAGAAGGTCCGGCTGACGGAGAAGGAAACCAACATCCTCAAATTCCTCTATCGTTCCGGTGAGACGGTGGCGCGCGAGACGCTGCTGCATGAAGTGTGGGGCTACAATCCGGCGGTCACCACCCACACGCTGGAGACGCATATCTATCGCCTGCGCCAGAAGATCGAAGAACAGCCCGGCCAGGCCCAGATCCTGGTGACTGAATCGGGCGGCTATCGCCTGGTCGCCTGACGAAACCTCCCGAATTCTGCCATTTAGTTATGCATACTGTGCATAGCTGGTATGATAATTTGGCCATATAGGGTACTAGTGATAAGTGCCCTATATGGGTAAGTGAACATAAGGACAGCGCCGGGAGGCGCACGGACGCCATGATCAAGAATCCAAAATCCCTCATGGCCGGCGCGGCCGTCGCGGCGCTGCTGATTTTCCCGTCGCTGGCGACATTCACGGCGCCGATGCAGGCGCTGGCCGATACATCTGCCGCGACGGCGGCGCCTCCTCCAGCCGCCACGAACGGAAATTGGGTGCGCTGGGCGCCGCACAACTATAACGCCAGCACACTGCGGATCAGCGATGTCGTGGGCACGGTGACGGTTGCCGTGCGCGATGGCGGACCGATGACGGTCGAAGCCTCCGGCAACAAACAGCGCATGAAGAACTTGCAGGTCGCCAGCGATGGCGACGAACTGAAGATCGAAGCCGAAGGCGAAAACGATAGCCACTCGGTGTGGGACGTGAGCCAGTGGTTCAACTACTCCAATGACAATTGGAGCGACCACAGCAACATGTACGTGAAGGTCACCGTGCCGCGCGGCACGCGCGTCAATGTCGATGGGCTCGTGGGCGACGCGAATATCGGCGACACTTATGGCGAGCTGCATTTCGAAGCTGCGGCGACAAAAGCCCAGATCGGCCATGTCGGGCCGGCTCATATCGAGCTTGGCGGCGCCGGACGCGTGAACATCGCCGCCGTCGACGGCGATCTACATCTGGACGTCGGCGGATCGGGCAAAGTGAACACCGGCGCGATCAAAGGCATGGTCGATGCAAGTTTTGCCGGTTCGGGCGACGCCAGCTTCGGCAACATCGGCGGTGGAATGCACATCGACATCGCCGGTTCGGGCGATGTGTCGGCTGCGCGCGTCAACGGCTCCACGCATATCGAGATCGCAGGCTCGGGCTCTGTGAAGGTTGCCGATGGCCGAGCCGATCCGCTGCATGTGGAGATCATGGGCGCCGGCAATTTCATCTTCGGCGGTGTGGCGGTCGATCCGCACATCGAGGCGTTCGGATCGGGCACGGTCAAGCTGAAATCCTACACCGGCAACATGAACAACGAAGGCATGGCCAACGTCCAGATCGGCGGCGAGTGAGCTTCAGATGGCGATGGCGACGTTTGCGATTGCCGCCGCCGCGATCAGCGTGTTGCGCATCAGATTGACGATGGTGGTTGCCCCCACGCCGCCGGGGACCGGCGTGATCGCGCCCGCGCGCTTCACGGCTTCATCGTAATCCACGTCGCCGACAATTTTGTATTTGCCGTCAGCGACCGCAACGCGATTGATGCCGACATCGATCACCGTGGCGCCGGGCTTCACCCAATCGCCTTTGACGAACAGCGGCTGGCCGATGGCCGCCACGAGAATGTCCGCGCGGCGCGCGACATCCGGCAGATCGCGCGTCCGGGAATGCGCCATCGTCACCGTGGCATTGGCCGCTAGCAGCAATTGCGCCGCGGGCTTGCCGAACAGCAGCGAGCGGCCGATGACAAGCGCGTTCAGCCCCGCGATGTCGCCGACATACTCCTTCAGCAGCATCATCATGCCGGCCGGCGTGCAGGAAACGAGCTTGGCGCGGCCGCTGAGAAGAAGCCCTGCGTTCACGGCGGTCAGCGCATCCACATCCTTGCGCGGATCGAGCAGATCGAGCACCGCCGCCTCGTGGACCTGCTTGGGCAGCGGCATTTGAACAAGAATGCCGTGGACTGCCGAATCGTCATTCAACGCCCTCACCCGCGCCAGCACATCGGCTTCGCTGGCGGCGTCAGGCAACGCGTAGTGAAACGAATTGAACCCGATCGCTTCGGCCGTCTTGCCCTTGTTGCGGACATAGACTTCGCTCGCCGGATCGTTGCCGACGAGAACCGTCGCCAAGCCGGGAACCAGATTGTGCTCAGCCTTCAGGCGCGCGGTCTCGGTTATGAGCTTCTCGCGCAAGCGCGAGGCGAA